>JAKEFK010000240.1 GCA_022616075.1 bacterium | reverse complement strand
GTCTACACCGCCTCAATCGCCGGCGGCATGCTTGATTTATACTTTGTAGAGTTGATCGATGCAGCCAACAACAAAACTCGCGTTGACTTCGCCCGGATGGAGTATAAAGACGGCACTGGCGCTCTTTTACCAACAACCGGCGGCGAATATACAACCTCACAAGGAATCGTAATCGAAGTTGCAGACGGAACGTTCGATTCAGCAACTCCAGTACAACTGAAAACAGTTACACCCGATCCACAGA
Organism: bacterium; assembly: GCA_022616075.1. Lineage (NCBI taxonomy): Bacteria > bacterium. The sequence continues at coordinate 16,545 of JAKEFK010000240.1, read as the reverse complement.
CAGTAACCCCAACACCGCGTGACTTCACCAACATCGGCTACTTCACACTGAATCTGAACGGCGCGACTGCAAACAAACCAATCGAAGTATCTTTCCCGGTTCCGCAAGGCGTAACCGTGACTGCAGATTCGCAAATCTTCGCAGCCGTTCCCGTAGAATTTTTCGGCAAGAAAAAATGGATGCCAGTCGAGCCGTTGAAACTGGAAGACGGCATGCTGAAAACGCAATCGCCTCCATGGCCCGGAGTAAGAGCGGGCGCCGTCACACCAGATCAAGCCTATTCATTGATCCATTCAGAAGATGCTCTTTTCTTCCTGCAAGCTTCTGTAACGAGTCTTCCAGCAGTCCTGGAATGGGACAACACAGACCTGGCGGTTTACTTACGCGACGTGTACGACTTCATCATTCCCCTTCCTGTGAATCAAAACTACCGGATGACAGTGACTGATCCGGTGACAGGCCGCGTTATATTCCAGGGTCAGCCCGCCCCGCCGGCAACAGAAGCGCAAAGCATAGTTCATCTGCAAAAGCCGGTCTCAGACGACCAGAGCGCGCCATACATCATTGGCGGATCGCCGCTTCTAATCACAAGCTGGAGAGTCGGAGCAGCAAAGGGTGACATCAGACCAAACATCAGTTTCCAGACTCCCGATAGTAACGGAGATGGCGTTGCAGATATAGACGGTAGCATAACCATTACCGGGACTGCAGGAGCGCTTACACAAGACAGCTTTGTTGCAATCCGAAATAATGAAAGTGGGTTGATGGGTTCAGATGTTGCGTCCGCCACGGGCACTTTTACAGCATCCATCGCTTACAACTTTGGAGAGCCGGTCACTCTACTGCTTTCTTCAACGGAAGTAGAACCTGCGGCCGCGCTTCGTTTTAATTTTTCCGAGCCGGTCCGCAGTGCAGATCAAGTGAGCTATCCGCAGCTTCTGGAATTTTATCTGACCACAGATTCCACTAAAAAAGTTCCTTTTAATGTGGAGTTGTTACAGGCGCAGCAGATTCTTGAAATCAAGCCGCATCAGAGCCTTGAGAGCGGAAAGGAATACACGATTGTTTTTGCCGGTGTCCAGGACATCGCGCAAAACGCGATGAAAGACAAGTTCATCGTGCGCTTCAAAACAAAAGACTATCCGCTTCAATCGGGAGCAGGATCAGGGAGAGTCAATGACAGCGTCTTAATGCGAAACCACCTCATTGTTGGAAAAGACGATGGAATTGAGATTTACAGCACAGCAGATCCGCTTGATCTGAAGCTCGTTTCCAATCTTTCGATACTTGGTGGAATCAGGAGTTTTGCGCGAAATGGAAATACTGTCATCGGTGTTGGTGGCGGAGTAAATCAGTACGGGAAACTCTATCAGTTCGATTTTAGTAATTTTGAAAATCCGGTAATCACCGGTTCAATGATCTTAACCCGTTTTCTTGGCGATCCTGAAGATGACCGCGCAGGCGAGACAAATCCCATTCCGGAAGGAACACCGATAAAGGTCCTCGTGTTCGGGCAGCACGCATATATAGCAACCATCGGACTTGGTGTTCAGATTGTTGATTTAACAAAGACTTCGGTTCCAATCCACAGCTTTGCGCACAAAAAGTACGATGAGCTTGCGGTAAAAGACATTGCTCTTTATGGAAAGCCGGATGATCCTGACACTCCGACTGAGGATGAAAGCGTGCTCGATGTTGTTATGTCCGGTTCTTCGATGCATAACGATGCCAACAATACTGTAGCGTCTTTCAAAGCGGTTGACGCAAAGAAAATTTTAGCTGGTTCGCCGTGCGCCAGGGGAACCGGGACGCTGGAAGAACAGCGCTGCCAGGTATCGGCCGTAAGCTCAGGCATTATCCCCGGAACTGCGAATAATGTCGAAGTAATGCAGAATTACGAAGTCGACATCGACCAGGATGGAAGAACGGGAATAGTCGAAGATCAGGATGGTGCCGCCGTAGATGACGGAGTTGTATCAAAACGGGATGCAGCGCACACAAATCCTCGAAGCTATGAGCTGCACGACCTGGCTTTCATAGCTTCGGGAAGTTTTGGCATCCACGTGATGGATATTACAGATATCAAGGATCCAAAGCTTCTTGGCACAATCAAAGTTGGAGATGGAGTCACCGTCTTCGATCTGAAGCTCGATGTTAAGAATCTAAAACTTTACGTTCCTGTTGGAGCGGATGGGATCTATATCGTGGATGTTCAGGATCCATTCCTGATCCATCCGGATAATCCGCCCCAGGTAGTGGGAAAGATTCAGATTACAAACACGATAACGGCAGGAAACGTCACGATCGATGAAGAGCTGAACACCGTGTATGTAGCGACTCGCGATAAGGGCTTGCAATCGGTTTTGGTTGGAAACCTGAATGTCGAGATCGTCACGGACAAAAACAATGACGGGCTGTATGAGCATGTCGGAGTGATTGAATCGGAAGGGATTATGACAGGCGTGGATGTCCCGCTTCCCGAAGGAATGATTTTACCAGTGCCGTTCCCGCTTGCAGATGGAACAGTCATTCCCGCCGGAACACCACTTTCCTCGGGAATTACGATTCCCGCAAAGACATCGATTCCTCCAGGGATCCCACTATCGATTCTAGAAGGCATCCAGCCGACGAAATACTACGTGCTTGCCCAGCTCCCGTCAGCAGCAGGTGGAGCAACTGGAGAAGTAAAAGTAAAAGTTTCGTCAACGAACTTCTTTGATGGTCCAGTGAAGTTTGCGCCAGGGTTTCCAATCACTGAGTTTGAGACGGCAGTAAAATACAAAGCTCCAGTTGACGCGAATAATGACGGAGTTATTGACGAAGCAGATGGGAGTTTCAGGCTCTATGTCTCGGATCCTTTCTATATCACGGCGCATCCGCTTTTGCCAAAGAAGGAAGCGATACCAGAGGGAGCAAAAGTGCTTGGCGCCGGAGATTTTGCAAAAGTAGAGATTGACGGAAGTATCACGCAAAACCTGCTAAAAGTAACGACAGACCTTTTAAGGCAATCAAGATTTGTTAGCCGCGCGATCCGTCTCGATTTAACCGATTCAGAAAAACCGGAGTCAAAGCAGAATGCTGCAGAACACGCCGGCGCATACCTCCATTCAGGTGAGTGGACCCATTCAGCCGTAGACCTCTCGATTAAGGGGAGAGCTTTTGATTATGCATTCGGCCGCACTTATGAATCGCAGATGATTTATGACGGTCCACTTGGCCAGGGCTGGGACCACATATACTTCATGCGGCTACTGGAGCTTCCAAATGGAGATGTGATCTGGTACGACGGGGCAGGCCGCAAGGAAATCTTCCGGGTGCTTCCGCCACCTCCAGTCCCCGGGCCGCTCTTTTATCTTTCCTGGTTTGGCGAATTTGCAGAGCTGAAAAAACTTCAGGACGGAAACTTTTTGATCCATCAGCCTGACGGCACCGCATATCTCTTCAACAATTATGGACAGCTCTCGCAGATCCAGGATCGCAATCAAAACAAAATGGAGTTCCTGTATGAACCGGCCGGAAAACTTTCGGTTGTGCTCGATACGATGGGACGTTCTATCGCATACGACTACAACGATGATGGAAAGCTGAAGAGCCTGATTGACTTTGCAGGCCGAACAGTAACCTTCGATTACGATACGGAAGGGAATCACTTCTTAAAGAAAGTTACTTCACCAAAAGTCACTGGAACACCAAACGGAAATAATTTTCCAAATGGAAAAACAACGGAATATGAGTACCAGGGTGGCGACAATCTTCTGACAAAAACGAACCTCACCGTTGTTAAAAACGGAAGAAACCAGGAAGTCCTTAAGAACACGTACAACGTGCAAGACAGACTGGAAAAGCATAAGTACGGAACTTTTGAGCTGGAATTTATTTACGATGAAGCAAAGACAACGGTTAAGTATCCGACTCCTCCATCCAGACAGCATCGCTATGAGCTTGATGGAGAGGGCCGGGTCAAGAGAATGATTACACCCCTTGGTTTTGAGCCCGACAATGGTCCTGAGATAACAGGAATCACTTCTTTCGAATATAACTTTGATGGGCTGCTGACAAAAATGACTTTGCCGGAAGGCGGAGTTACCGAATATACATACGACACAACAAACCTTCTAAATCGAAGATCCCAGGGCAATCTTTTAAAACAAACTCATAAGCCCGATTCAAAGATCGATGGATTTGGAGGGCCGGCAGAGCCGATTATCACCGAATACCAGTATGAGAATATCTACAATCAGATAACATCCACCAAAGATCCGCGTGGTTTTACAACAACGATCGCGCGTGACGAACGCGGAAATCCTACAAGCATTATTCATCCGATTCCAGGTATCGCAGAAGGTTACACGTACAACAAGTTCGGGCAGGTCCAAACTGCTACGGATCCCCTGGGAAATAAAGATACCTACGAATATTTTAAGGAGGCCGAATCGGCGCCTGGCGCTTCAAGAACAACGGATCCTCAAACTGGCGGTTATCTGAAGAAAGTGACAATCGCAGCAGAGTCCACCGGAAATGAAGGACAAATCTCAGCAGGCAGCCGTACATCGCAAAGTTTTGAATATGACAACCGCGGAAACGTGATCATTGCCACTGATGGAAGGGGTATCAAAACAACAACCACGCATAATGTACTGGATCAGGTCATGGAGGTGTTTGAGGCGGCATCTAACTCAGATGATGGGCAAGACTCCTTTTCTTATCGCACCCAGTATAAATACGACGCGGATGACAATCTTATCGATGTTTTAATGGAACCAAAGGCTACCTCAGAACAAAGTCATACAGTAATCGAATACAACCAGCTCAATCAACAGACGGAAGTAAAACGATATGCAGAAGGAAATGAGCTGGTTACCAAATTCCTTTATGATGAACGCGGAAATGTTTCCGATATTACACAGCCGAAAGGAAATAACACAAAGTTTCTCTACGATGCGCGGGACTTGCTGGCCCAGAGGATTGAAGCCTTTGGCGAAGGATCGACCGAAGCAGACCCTAGCGACCCGGCTTCTCCACAACAAGGTGTTTATCAATACGAGTATGACAAAGACGGAAATTTAGCCAAAGAGATCACGCCGGATATTGCCATAGAACACAACTACGACGGTTTTGGCCGGCAGGTGAAAACAATTTTTGGTGTCGGCAATTACACCGAAAGCCGCTATGATCCATCCGGGAACGTAACGATCGCAAGAGTCAGAGACGCGCAAGATAGAGTCGTTTCCGAGACAGTAAATAAGTACGATGACCTGAATCGGTTAACGGAGCGAATCGAGAAAATCATTAAGCCTGATTTTGCCGAAGCGGGCCAGGCGAAGACCGTAATGGTTCATGACAAAAACTCGCGGGTTATCAACCATTACGATGCCAACAACGATTTAACACACTTTGTCTACGATGGACGGGATCAGCTCAGGCAGCAGATCGATGCAACGGAAAACGCGATTGAATACAGCTATGACGGAAATGGAAACCTCGTTGAAAAGAAAGAGATCGACAAAGTTGGCGTCGCATCCGAAGAGTTCCGGTGGCAATACGTTTATGACACAGCGGATCGTCTTTTCATAGAAACCGATCCTGATGCGAAGCAGAAATTTTACTACTATGATGAGCGGGGAAATCTCGCATTAACACGGGATGAAAGAGGCCAATATCGCAGTTATTCGTATGATGGACTGGATAGAAAAAAGACCGAAAGCGTTGTTTCTTTAAGCGCTGCATGCGATAACGATATCAAATTCGACTACGACGCGAACAGCAATCTGATCACCTATACGGATCCTTGCGGAAACGGAACATCCTATGTTCACGACAAACAGAATCGTCTGATTCGTGTTAATTACCCTGGTGGCATTGCAGAAAAGTACATTTACAAAACCGGGGGAAACAGGCTGGAACAGGTTGTCGAACGAACAGGAACAAGAGTCAAGCCCGTATACGATGCCAATAACCGAATCAAAGAAAAACAGATTACGCTTGCCGGAGGCACGGTTGGAACGACTTCTGAACTTTTTTCTTATGACGCCCTTGATCGCACGACGAGCGCCACAAATCCGCAAAGCCTAGTAGCTGAAATACGATTCGCTCGGAAGACTGCTGGAGGAAACACAAACCCTTCTTCCTGGCCCAAGCCACACAGTTTCAGCCACGTATGATGCAGTTGGAAACCGAACTTCGCTGACTTACCCAGGTGGTCGAATCGTTACGAGCGAGTTTGATTCGATCCGGAGGCCTAAGAACTTTTATGCAGATGCATCGCTTGTATCGGCATTCAACTATGCCGGACAGCGTCGTGTCGATTCGATGAACTTTGGAAATTTTACAACTGCGGATTTTGGCTACGACACAAAAAAGCGACTGAAAGAAATCATCTTCCGGAACGGCCAGCAAACACTTTTTGATGGAATTGGGGTTGCTTACAATGATGCCAATTATAAGACATCGCGAACTAATCTTTCACGCGGCAATATCCTGGAGACATTTACATACACCTCCAAATTGCCGGCGCAATTGAAGGAATCAAACAAACTGTACCCGCAAGGCTCGTTTAGCTCCAAGCCAAACTTCTCTTTGTTATCAGAAAAATTTGATCAGGATAATGCAGATCGTATCAATCGGTACATTGAAGCAGACCTTCCGAAGAGATTTGAATTTGATCAGGAAAATCAGCCGGGAAATATTTTAGACGAAGCAACGCAAACGGCGCTCGCAAACCATGATTACGATGCGAATGGAAATCAAATTGAGAAGCGCTATGGAAACGGTAATACGCAGCGGCGAATACAATTTGACTTCAAAAATTTACCGGTGACGGCGACAACCTTCAGCTCATCAGGGCAGCAAACGAATAGTATCAATTACACATACGACGCGCTGGGCCGGAGAATCATCAAAGCTGCAAATGGCCAGAAGACGCGATACGTCAACTTTGGTAAAGACATCATTCAGGAGAGAGATGGCAATAGTGACCAGGAAACATTCAGCTACGTCTATCAGGGAATCGATCGTCCTGTGGCAATGTTCCGCAACACAACGGATCCGACCAACAGGACGCTTTTTTACGCTACTGATGACAATGGAAATGTAACGAGCCTTACCAACGAGTCGGGTCAGGTGGTTGAGCGCTATTACTACAAAGCTTATGGTGATTTTAGAGTTACCGCAGACACCGAGCCGCCTCAAATCCTTCGTGTAAAGATAACCACAGATGGCTCTGCGCTGGAGTTCGACTTCTCAGAAGAGATGACGAATACCGCGCTTTCCAGCGTTCTAGTAAATGACGGGGCGCTGACTGGCACGGCTTCCTTCTTAGACGCCGAAAAGACAAAAATGCGCTGGGCATTCGGTCAAAACCTCCCGCAAGCAGGCGAGCAAATCGAGATCCGAGTCACCGAAACAGCACAAGATTTATCGCTTCGCAGCCTGACGCCGTTCCGCATTTTTGCAAATTACACAGCCGGTGCTGAAGTATTCGTTGCTGCAGTTTCAGATCTATACACCGGAGAAAAAATCCATTCGAAATCGACGGTCGACAATTTGCTCACTTTCCAGGGTGCGCGTTATGAACCGGAACTAAGAATGTATTACCTCAGGGCGCGCTTGCTGGACACAGAGACATTCCAATTTATCTCGGTTGATCCGGAACACTACGGCACAGGTCCAAATCTCTATGCTTTCGCCCACAATAATCCATTGTCGCTGCGTGATTCTGAAGGAACTGATGCAGGTGCTCTTCAGGCGCTTCCGGACGACTTGCACGTCGAAGAGTGGAAATACATAAATGGTTATGACAATGGCGACCCGATCGGAAGAATGGCTCTACAGAATAGAGACATCATGAGCCCCGATGAAAACTGGCCGTCCGTTTTGTTGTCAACCACTTCCCATTGTGCTGAATACGGACGTGATCATCGCACAATGTTCAATTGCACAACCAATGCACTTGAACACAGTGTTTCCTGGTCTGAAGCGGATGCAATAGCGGCACGAATTGCAAATAGAACTTTTCCGCAAAAGGGAAATAGCGATCATGCTCAATTGGCGCAAGGCATCCTGCAAGCAAAAGCACCTGTTGACATGATGGGCGCTGGCCTGGAATTGTTTTTCACCGCAGTAGTGCCGGTTGCATTTTTTGAGGGAGCGCCGATCAGATTAGCGTTGGGCAATCCTATCTTGGCGACATCGAATAAGCTCCCAATGCTTCATCTTGACAGCATCATTGCGAGAAATTACCAGCGTTATTACAATGACGCTTGGCTTCAAACAGTCAAAAGATTTAATGAGGGTGAGTTTCCAATCCATCCTAGTATGAACTGGGAGACAATCTTGGGTCAGGAAGTTGATGCAATTGCGAGGGCAAGGCTTCGAAATTCCTTACCAAAATATGGAATTTTCCGTGAGCCTGGGCCGGAGGTGATGGTCAATCGTAGATTATATGATCCGTCTGGTTCTGGAAAGTTTAGGGTGCCAGATCTAAGATTAAACACTACGAGAAGAGTGTTTGATGGAACAATAGGTGATAAACTTCTCACAGATCCACAGCCACGAGATTTTCACACTTTCACCGGTGGATATAAGGTGGAAATTATCAGGCCCCGAGTAGGACCTAAATTCAAAAAATGATCAGGCCAAATTCTTTAAAGGCGAGAACACAAGCGCTCTCGGACTTTTTCCGATACGTTTTTGCTTATGCACCGGAGTTTCCCGCTGAAGATGAAATGGATCTATTAAAAAGCTTTGAACAAATAAAAACAGATTTTGATTATTTGTTCCGTCAGTTTAAAGGCCGGGAGAACGTCCAATTTTTGAATCTCGCATATAATGAGACCGAAGAGGCGTATCAACTTTATTTTTCAGGTCAGGATAAGGGCGCCAGGAAAAGGCTTCGTTCAGCGATTGATCACTTTGATAGTTTTATAAAAGGAAAGAAAGCGACCGCCAGATTTGCAATAGACCCAGAAGGAAACGTCGGCGAGTTTTCGAAAAATAAAGGGAATTAGCTTGGTCTTTTCTGTTGTTAAGACTACTGGAAAGCTCACAGCCTTTATGCGGGTCTTGAGAAGCAAAGACAACTTACGGATCCGATACTTTTGACACGATACGAGTTTGTCAAAAAGAGACTGCAAGCCGTAAAACCATACCTGAACTAAGAGGTATTGGAAAAAATGAAATGAGCGAAGAAAAAGAAATCCCTCCACCAAAGGATCTTATTTCCAGTAGTGAACAATCAACGCTACAGCCTGCCCGACGAGAACCGTCAGAATACGATCTGAAACTGGATGCTCAGGTTGAAAGGTTTCTAGAGATGAAACAAAAGTTAACGTACTTCTTCGTAACAGCAAGTGTTGCGGTTGTTGCTTTCCTTGTGGACTTTATGGTTAAAAATCGAGAAGACATCGCCGGAGATGGCGTGGGGTTATTACTTATTATGCTTTCGTGTGTATTCGGATTATTCACGGCTGGTCTGTCTTTATCGACACTTCATGCCGAGATGCAATCACATCGGCTTCATCTTAGATATCGACATCAAAGAAAAGAGTGGGATGATCTGAAACCAGAAGAACAAATCAATTGGGATTCAATTCGAGATTGGGCAAACACTTTTCGGATCGGTTCATTTATTTCCTTATTCTTTGAGATCGCTATTGCTGTTTTTTTCTTTATGCGATTTTTTGGCTCAACCAATTAAGACCGTTAAAGGAGGATCGGTGCACCATTACGAAACTCTGACAAAAGGTGAGTTGATTAAGATAGTTGCCGATAAGGCAGGCATACCAAACCGTACCGCGACTCTCGCGTTTGAAGCAATTACCGATGAAATTACGAAGGCTCTTTCAAAAGGCAAACGTGTGGCCCTTGTTAGATTTGGAAGTTTCTCGGTTTCCAAGAGGGCGGCCCGAATGGGTCGGAATCCACTAACTAAACAAGAAATCAGAATTCCGACAAAGAAAGTCCCGAGATTTAAGCCGAGCCGGGAATTGAAAAAGCGGGTTTCGCGAAAATAAATTCCACTATAAGCGCGGATGCGCGCGTGCTTCTTCATTATAACGTTCGCTTACTTCACTGCTTCGACATCAGTGCGGTGATAACTTTGCGTTTCTAAATGCACTACATCAATCGTGCGGTTGCAGTCGTTAAGCCGAGACAGCCGATTGTAGATTGGATTCCGAGAAAATTTTGTCATTACGCGATTTAAGAGCAAGACAGGATTTTACAGCGTTTCTGATTCCAGAATATGTCATGGAGGATGAAGCTCACGAGTATATCAAGGAATGTACCAGACGACTTTTAAGAAGGAATTAGAAGGATGGTATAGAGATTCAAAGTTCTGGCCGAAGAAACGGGACTACGAGATGTTTTTGGAATGGTTTGTTGTTGAGATACATTCGGAAGTGATCGATACGATGGATACCAGGATCACCGAAAGCAAGATCTAAGAAGCTGTCATCGACGATGGCCGCACCGCTGCGGCCAAAGCGCCCGTGGCATCCGCCTTGCAATTGCTAACAAGCTTTGGTTGAAGGGGCAAGTTCTACTCCATTAGTAAGATCAGTGCAGGTGAAAGCGCGGCAAGCCGCTCGCCACGGGACTGTGCTGGCTACTTAAGGGAAAGTGCAGATTTTGGGGTTATGAAACCTTAAGTGAGAATTGAGCGGGCAGAAAAAAGACGCCAATGAGGAAGGAAAGGTGCAGTTTGGTTAAGTGAAAGCGATGGATTTAGATACGTAGCGCCACAAAACGAGAATCTACGAATAGATTAGGTGAAATAAAATAGAGGTATGGCATCATCAGGTTATCCTGATTGTAAATATGGCAAGTATGGATTTAGAAGATCAGGCAACTTCGCGATAATAATGATGACGCAAGCCGTTAAAGATGGGGCGAGAACGGACTTGGCCATCGCTGGAGGCGGGTGCCGGTTCGGTTCTGGCCGGGTCATACCTTGCTGGGATCTGCTGGCCGATGCCCTGATGAGGACGAAGGTTGTTGTAGTAATCGACATATTCCTTGAGCACGATTCGCAAGTGCTTTTCGCCAAAGAAGATGAAATGATCGGTGCACTCCCGGCGGAGGGTTCCGATTAGGCGTTCACAATGCGAATTTGCTGTGGGCGTTCGATACGGAGTGCGAAGTAGTTCGATATTGAGGCGATCTTTCAGATTCTTACTGAAAGATCCGCCGAACTTATTGTCGCGATCGCAAACAATATACTTTGGCGCGGGATGGTCCCAGGTGGCCTGCAGAATCTGCTGACAACTCCAGTCTGCTGTGGGATGTTGCGTATTCCGGTGAAACCGGCCGCTGATTCCGGTGATTCCGGACACTTTCAGGACAGTGCGGAACTGGATGTTGTTATTTTAGATTGAGTGTCCGGAACGGGTCAATCATTTACCTCCTTTTTCCTTGCGTTTTATCCGCTGTGTTTTGCCGGTGCAAACGCTCATGTAAAAATGACCCACTAACGCTCATTTAGATTTGACCCCCCTATGGGTGGTCAACAGATGAGTGTCTTGGGGAAAGCGGAGTGAGCGAGGGTGTTTTTTACCCGAGCGAACGGAGCTTTTCCCAAGACGGTGTCGGCCGATGGCTGGGACCACCCATTCTCCTTTTAACCTTTAGGCCCCAGAATGTTTCTAGTTCCGGTATACCGGAGCAGGAGGCAATGGGGATGATCAAATGGGAGCAATGGATGGAAATCAAAGATCTTAAGAATCAAGGTCATTCGATACGAGCGATTGAGCGAATGACGGGTCAATCAAGAAATACAATTCGCAGGGTTTTGCAGCAGACTCAGCCGGCAGCGTTTTCGAAACCGGAAAGAGACTCGAAACTGGATGAATTCAAAGATTATATCCGAGGGCGATATGAGGAATGTGCTCTTTCGGCGGTAAGACTCTTACAGGAGATCCGCCCCATGGGGTATACCGGATCGATTCAAACGCTGCGCCGTTATCTACACGGTTTTCGGCAAAGGAGAAAAGCGATAGCCAGGGCTACGGTTCGCTTCGAAACTGCGCCAGGAGCGCAAGGGCAGGTAGATTGGGGATACTGCGGCCAGTTTCCCAATTCGGTCGGACAGCTGGTGCGCGTGTACGTTTTTGTGATGGTGCTTGGATTTTCACGAATGATGTATGTGCGTTTTACTTCATCAATGAAACTTCCGGTCATGATCGACTGCCATCTGTCGGCGTTCCGTTATCTTGGCGGCTGGACACGCTCACTTTTGTTTGACAACATGAAGCAGATCAAGATCAGTGCCAATGAATGGAATGCGCTCTTTCTGGATTTTGCCAATCATTACGGAATCGTTCCCAAAACACATAAGCCTTATTGGCCCCGGACCAAAGGGAAAGTGGAGCGCGGCGTCGATTATGTAAAGGACAATTTTCTCAACGGCAGAAGCTTTGTTGATTTTGAGGATCTGAATGCGCAAGGTCTTCACTGGCTCGATCACACCGCAAATGTGCGAATCCATAGCACAACACAAAGACGTCCTGTGGATCTGCTGTCAGAAGAAAGTTTGATTCCCTATACTTCCGCTCCGCCCTATCAAATGGCGCAGCGGGCGCTGCGCAAAGTGGATTGCGAAAGCTTCGTTCGTTTTGAGCGCAGCAGATATTGGGTACCTCCGGAAAACATCGGAAAAACCGTTTTGGTAGTTCATCAGAATGGAAAAATCACAATTCGCTGCAACGATCTAATCATTGCTGAACACGCTGCCGCACAAAAGCAGGGATCCTGCATCGCGCAACCGGATCAGTTAGCCGAGATTTGGAAATTCACATTGAACCGTTCAAGAAAAGATCCGGTTCCCCACTGGGACCTTACTTTTGACCAATCCGTGGCAACGCACTCGCTTGCAGGTTACGAAGAGGTGGCAAAATGAGCATACCGTTTGAAGAAAAAGCATCTGCTGGATTGATTAAGCTTGGGTTGAAAGTGGCGGCCGATCATCTGGATTCAGCGGCCCAGCAAGCAGCCGCCGGGGCTTGGTCCTACAGTCATTTTTTGGGCTATCTACTTGAAGGTGAGCTGACCGAAAGGTACCGCAAGACGGTTGAGTTGAATATCCAGCTTTCGCACTTGCCCTATCTAAAAAGACTGCAGGATTTTGATTTTTCCGCCCAGCCTGGATTAGATAGCCGCTTGATTGACGAACTGGCTACGGGACGTTTTCTTTCTGAAGGAAGAAACATTGTTTTCCTGGGACCTCCGGGCGTGGGAAAAACTCATTTGGCAATTTCTCTGGCACTTATGGCAGCTGAACTTGGTAATCGAATTTACTTCACTACCGCAATCGAATTGGCCCGACGACTCTCGCAGGCCCTTGCTGAAAATCGTGTTCACCGCGAAATGCATAACATGACCAGACCCAAACTTTTACTGATCGATGAAGTAGGATATTTAGCCTTCAATTCCACACAAGCGAGCCTGCTTTTTCAGGTCATTTCGCAGCGCTACGAAAAAAGCGGTCCTACAATTCTTACTTCTAACAAAGCCTTCAGCGACTGGGGCGAGATTTTTGCCGGGGATGCTGTAATGGCCTCCGCCGCATTGGATCGTTTGCTTCATCGCTGCACGGTCATCAATATTCGGGGCGATTCCTACCGTATGAAAGAAAGACGACAGGCCGGAACTGATCCAGAGTCGGTCAGGGAGGTGAAACGCAAAAAAGAAAAATCAGAGAAATGAACTATCTAATATTTTTTTCTCTTGGGTGGGTCAATTCTGATGAGCGAAAAAGGGTCAAATCTTCGTGAGCGTTGACACATTCACAGGGTAAGTTTCAGCAAGGCACATGCCTTCGGTCGTCCTCGTTTGCTTTGCCGCATTTAGCTCATCCGGATTCTATGGTGGTAGGGAAAGTCTTGTGCCTCACGTTCAGGGCGGCCCTCCGCTTTCGCGGCAGAAAATTGTCGCTTTGCGGAGCAAAAGCAACGCCAGCACAAAAAGCGTGCTGTCATTGCTTTTGCAGAAATCTCCGCAAAGCCGCACTGCCGAGCCGGCCCTTTCGCAAAGACGTCTGAAATACAGCTTGCAATTACTAATAAGATCGTAGAATCACGTAAGCTTCTTCCCTCTCCAATCTTTTTTCGCCAAACCAAGTTTGGGCAAGCTGTCTTCCAGGTGTGCCGGGCATGTTCGACTATTTTCAGGGTGCAAGTCCCTGATCCAACCTGATGGAGGTGAAGGATAGAGAAGCGCAAGGGTGTAGCCGCGAGGTTGCATCTGGAGGAAGCGTGGAACAAAAGTGCGAGCCGATGAACAAAAACCGGATGAGGCGTGGGTGCCGGACGAGCGGGCTTGGAACCGTGAAGTCCATATCCATCAAGGGCATCAGCGTAGATTCGGCGGTTGTGCACGGAAGGTAGTCGAGCTTACCTCGGGAGATCTGCCGTCTGTTCGCGGGAGCGAACTGAGGAGAGCGAAAGCGATCCTGACCAGGCGGCAGAAGTCAGCAGAGACCGGTGGAACGCGGAACCATTAATCAGCCAATCAGGCAACTACAATCTTGCGATCAAGGCGACCGATCTGGCCGGAAATGAATCAACCATACAGGTTTCCTTCATCATCGATTCAGTTCCTCCGGTAATTGCCGTCGGAGCATCTCCCGAATACTCAAACGTCCCGATAACTCCTTCCATCGAAATCATTGAAGAGAATCCAGTCACCATCACATATAAACTCGACACCTATCCATACACACCGGGCACTCACATAAGCGGAGAAGGTCAACACATTCTGGAAGTCTTACTTTTTGATCTTTGGGGCAGATAGGATTCCTGCTATTTTCAGCGCGTTTGGCCATCCGCCCAGAAACTTCATGACGCTATTGTAAAGCGCATAATCTCTCGATGGGCCGAATACCAGGTCTCTTGAGTGAATTCCCAGTCCCATAAAATAGCGTTTTCGGATTTGGGCGATCGTTTCGTCACGGTTGGCATAGCGGCGCTGACCTCTAACTTGCGATCTTGAGAGGCCCAGAGGCGGATAACAATCGTAATAATTTTGAAAGTATTTCAATACCATTTTGAAAAGCCGGCGGTCATCCTCTCTAAGGATATAACGCACAAGAGATAACCTGCTTTTCAATCTTTTTTTTAACGCTAGTATCACTTTGCTGCGACTGCTTAAGTCCCGATGATCTTTCGGATGAATGGCGCGGTATTTCATACCGGCAGCATTCGCTGCTGCCGTCCAGCCGCGAAATAGTCGTCTAACAACTTTACCGTACTCGCGACGCAATCTCTGAATGGCCGGCGCTCGCTTCTCTTCAGACAGCGATGCAGTCTTTCGAATCGCCCGCAGCACTTTTCCTCTATCTGACTTGCTATACGGCCTTCGTCGTATCCGGATCTTTTCCGGATCGATTCCGGCTGCCTCAAGAGCTGCTGAATAAGAGCCAAATATTCTGTGGGCGGCATTGCAGAGGCGCAGGTCCTCTTTATAAAGCGCGCGGTGATTCAGAGGTAACCCGGAGCTCTTGCGCTTTCGTAATTCAGCGATAACATCGGCACTGTTATATTTAATTCTCCGGTCCTGCAGGCGAATTTGTTCCACATCTAAGCCGGCCTTCTTTAAAGCCTCATCCCAACTTCCAAAATACTTCGTGACCGCACCTTCAAACGCGCGATCATTTTCGTACACATATTTGGCGTTGAGGGGATACCCTTTGCGGTGCAGTTCGTAAATTCTGTCTAACATGTACTCAGGAGACCAGATGCTCTCCCAGTGTTGCATCAGGGGATTTTTTGAAAGTAATGCAGGACTTCTTTTGGCACGCAGAGCTTCCGACTGTATGAATTCACCAGAATAATCTGACAGGTATTCTTCCGAAGTCACTCCGTGACGCGGCAAGTGAAGGGTAAGACTCTTTAGTTCCTTCTCGCATATTTTGCAGCTGACTGTCTGCAACAGTTCAGTATGAATCCGTTGGTAGTCTAAACCGGACTCAGTAATCGCCCGAGCCCACCCCCAAAATGGCTGGATCGCGTAAACCTTTCTGATGAGATCGGGATGTAGACGCTGCACGGCGGATATGTTCAGCGGTTCTCCCTTAAAATGCAAATTTCTGATCTTAAGGCATATCTCGCGTTTCCCTTTTGTGAGATGTTGATTTTGTTTGACTATCATTTTCTTGGGTTTATTTTAAGCGGACTTCCCGTAAGTACCAAAGTTACGTGATTTTGGGATCACTCATTCGCCCTTATTCTCGACGAGAAGAGAAGCGGGGGCGAACGATGGTGAGGTTCACCATACGGGCAGAGATTGAAACGGGAGAGGATGAGCCCGTAAACGCCCGATCCGGCAGTGTTTTGGCGGCCGAAGTACAGGGATCCCCTACTGACAACTTCTTACCCGAAATAGTGTGCGGCGCGGCCGCCTCTATTCCCAGCACCGATGCAAGGTCGAAAACTCGGAAGAGGGGCAACCTCTATTCGGTTAATATTTATGCCGATTTCAGCTTCATATATACTGACCCGCGATGACCTCTCCTTCCGTCGTAGATCTAAAGCGATGGACCAGCTGTTCCATCCT
>JAKEFK010000239.1 GCA_022616075.1 bacterium | reverse complement strand
GCGGTTCGGAGTTCCTTTGTTCGATATTCTGCGGTTTAATATCCTTTTGCGAAAATCCTTCTAAAAAAACAAGAAGTTCAACGTCAGTAGTACGAGCTAATTCATTTATCTCTCAGCGGAGCGATAACGATCATTGATGCCAAGATTGAAACCTTCGTGGGCTGAATTTTTCGCAAAACCACGATAGATGGTTCCGCATCGATAACAAATAGTAATTACAGGCAACAACAAATACAACAACAGGTCGATTAAAGCGCACACAAACAAGCTGATCAATTTTGTAAAAGGAGCCAATATCGCTCCCATTGCGGCAATCCCACATCCAATCTTGCGGTTGAAATCTTTTTGTATGTAAAGGTCCCTGCAGCGACAGATCACGCAAAATTGGATCCCTGATTTTTCATTGGAAGAGTCCTCAAGCGCTCCGTAGGATTTACCGCAGGAAACACAGGTAACCGGGTTCGAAAAATCTTCCTGCTGATTTACCGATCCACAGGCTGCGCAACGGAATTCAATTTCCATGAAACTTCACAGTGAGAGGCCGGTTTTTAGGAAAAGATATGCGCCGGTAATTTCTCCAACGAGACAAAAAACCAGAACCACATAAAGGATCCCGGTTGCCGATTGGGTGGACCGGATTCGAACGCAATAATATGTCAGGATCGAAAGCGCCAGAGTGAGAAAAAGCCCTAAGGCGATGCGCTGCAAAAAGAAAATTCCATAGAGCTCATAAAAATGGATGGATTTCAAATGTGTCTGGTTGGTGAAAAAGGCTTCCGCAAGAAATGCGGAGCGGATCAGAATGGCTGCGATTAAAGCGATCGTTAAGATCTTTAAATACGTGATCGGTAATTTCGGGGCTACCAGATACCAGTGTCCCAGCAACATCGCGACCGAACTCGAACCGAGCACAAGCGCCGCAGGCAACTGCCAGAGCACGGAACTCATCGGATTCCCTTTCAGCAATAGGAAAAAAGAGAGAAATACACACAAAGCCAGGAAAGGATAATAAAGAGAATCCTTTTGCGAAAAAAGAAACGCAAGAAGAATGCTGGCAGTAAGGATGTAAAACTCAACAGGAAAATTCCCCCAGAACGCCAGAACCCAGAGAGCCCAGGCCAGGATCGTATGAAATCTCCCGAACCCGGAACCGATTTTAGAAGGCGGAACGAAGCCGATGAGGAGAAGGATGCCGGTGGCGAGCTGCCCTAGGGTGTGAAAGACGATCGAATGGAGCAAAGCAGTTTAACAAAGTAGCGCGGACGTCCCGTCTGCGCAGTTTCGCAGGCGAGACGCCCGCGCTACTGGCGTCTCAGGCGTTGAATGAAGATCCGCATCCGCAAGTGGACTTGGCGTTTGGATTACTGAATGTAAATCCTCTTCCCAGCATCGTATCTACATAATCGAGCTGAGTCCCATCCAAAACCTTGAAGCTGCGGTCATCGATCATGACTTTGACGCCATGATGTTCAAAAACCATATCATTGGGCTGCACCTGATCGTCAAATGCAAGATCGTAAGAATACCCGGAGCAACCGCCGGCGAGAACTTTAACTCGCAAACCGAGTTGCGGATTGTTGTACTGGTTGATCAGCGTCTGTATCTCCTTCGCTGCGCCTTCCGTAACCATAAACATGGATTCGCTTTCCTCCTTGGTCCCTCCTAGTATAAGGTCCAGGGCTCAAGGGTTCAAGAGTTTAAAAGTTCAAGGGTTCCAGGGTTTGCGCTGGGTCAGGCTGAACCAGTTGCCGGAATTATCTTTGAAGATGGCTTCCACCCCGTAAAACTTCTCCTCTGGAGGAGCAACAAATTCCACTCCGTTTTTGGAAAGCTGTTGATAAGCCGCGCGACAATCGGGTGTCTCAAAAACACCCGCGCCCATCGCCCCTTTTTGAACAAGAGCCTTCATCTGATTTGCGGTGTTTTCATCGAACATCATTCCCGGTTTAATCTCCATCAGCACAATCTCCAGATCTTTTTGATCTTTTGGACCGACTGTTAACCATCGAAATCCGCCTTCCATGGTGTGGTCGGTTCGAACTTCAAAACCGAGCTTATTCACGTAAAAATCGTGCGCTTCTTGCTGATTGAGCACCCAGATCGTCATATGAGAGAGTTTACTGATCATTTATCCCTCCTTATTTTTACAGAGAGAATTCTAGGGGATTTATGGTGGTCTTACTTCTCGAAAATTGCTAAGATGCGCGGCCGAGCGGAATTTTCCACATTTGAATGAAACATTCAGGGATGAGGATTCCCTTCCGCACAACGATCTGAACACGGTAGGACAAAGGTGAATTACCCACCATACGGTGAAACAGCGTGCTGAATGATCCGAGGCTTTGAAAACCTACCTCAAAACAAATGTCAGTAACGGAGCGGCGTGTTCCCTGGAGTAATTCCTTGGCTTTTTCAATTCTTCGACGCGTCAGGTATTGATGGGGAGTCTCCTGAAAGAGTTGCCGGAACAAGCGAAGAAAATGATACTGCGAAAAACAAGCTTCTTTTGCAATCTGATCCAGATTCAAAGGCAGTTGATAAGAATCATTCATGAACTCTCGCGCGCGGCTCAGTCGATTGACTGTGTCCCGGTCCATAAGAACTAATTTAGCGCAAAGTCGCCCAGACATAAAGCGGCAATTCAAAGTGTAGTCATAAACAGCCCGCAATAATATGAGCAGCAAAGAGAAAAATCCACAAAGCGGCAGGCAGCCATGGATGCCACCGGTCTGTCCACTCCACAAATCTTTGCATTCGCTTCCAACGCAACGCAGCAATCACGCCGAAGGCGGCAAGAATGTAATATACAGGAAAGAGATATCGGCTTGCCCTATGATCAAACAGGCTGAATGCAGCAAGATAAGCGGTGATGATACCTAATACAAAGAGAACTCCAATAATCTCTCTTGATGTCCGGGATTGCCGCAGATTCTGTCTAATCCATCGTCTTTCCTTATAAAGCGTAACAATCGCAAACAGACTCCACGGGAATGCATACCAGATCATTACGCCGGTGTACCAAAGAAGGTTGTAAAGTTTTTGGGGAATTACGAGCCACCCTTCTTGTAGTTGCGATCTTGCCAGCCATCGCTTCAGATAAATGAATGCGAAGGACTCCCCTGTTACATCCCTGTAAGTAATTTCATACGCAAATGCGATTCCCAATACGGCCAGTACAGCAACTGCAAAGCCTACATAAGCCGTGCGTGATTTCTCCATACGCGATCTCAAAAACAGCCACAATGCACATGCAAAGACTCCAAACGCCACGAATATACCCTTCACAAGCATCATAAAAATGAGGGCGGCCGCCGTTAGAATCGCAAAAAAGGGGTTGCGTTGAGAACGTTCCGTCGCATACAGAGCCAACAGTAAAAAAAGGAGGACGGCCTGCTCATGATTTGCCCGAATGCGGTACACAAATGATATGGGAAGAAGCTGAAGGAACCACAAAAGCGAGTGCGCTTCACGTTTCTCCGTTAACAACCTTGCCAGATGTGCGATGAGAACCAGGGTTGCGATTTGGTAAACGCAATTGACCACATAAGCGGCTTGCATAGCGGGGAAGCCGAGCCATATCAGCAAAGCCGGTAGCAGGAAAATACCGACGGGATGCTCGCGAAAAAGATCTTCTCCGACCCAACGAGGTGCGATCCACTGGCGAAACGGACGTTCTGCTATTTGTGCTGACAAGTCGGCATAGAGAACTGAATCGGAATCCCGAGTATAGTAATCCAACTTCGCCAAAACTACTGCAGCGATCATTAACGCGCTGGCCCAAAGGAGTACCTGTTTTATACGCTTCACGTGTATGCAAATTTAACGCAAAGACTCAAAGACGCGAGGACGCGCAACGCGTCGACGATCTTCAGCGAGGGAAACAGACGCGGGCGATTGTTCCGGAGCTTCGTTTGATCGACAGTTCACCACCGAGCTGCCTGGCAAGGGTGGAAACCAATTTGAGGCCTAGAGTTTTTGATCCTTCGATGGGAATATTCTCTGACAAGCCGATTCCGCCGTCAGCAATTTCCAGACAATAGTCTTGTCCATCTGCGTAGAAGCGTACCGTCACGTCTCCATGATCTTGACCCGGAAATGCGTGTTTGACCGCGTTTGTAAGTAGCTCGTTAAGGATCAATCCGCAGGGAAGGACTTTGTCAGGATGCAATTGTTGATTTTCGATTTCGAATCTCAAAGAGATTGTCCTCCGATCACCGTTATATTGATCCAACATGGCCTGAGTCAGTTCTTTGACATATTCAGCGAAGTTCAAACCATCTGACTGCCGGTCTTGAAATAACTTCTGATGAAGCAAAACGATCACCTGAACGCGGTTCTGGCAATCCTGTAAAATCGCCTGGACTGCTTCATCATCGTTGTGTTGGCGCTGAAGACTCAACAAACTGATCAGAATTTGCAGATTATTCTTGACGCGGTGATGTATTTCCTTCAACAGCGTTTCTTTTTCTTCTACAGTCCTCTTGAGTTCCTCTTCCAAAGTTTTTTCGGCAGTAAAATCGATCATGGAGCCACAATAACCTGCGAAAATACCATCAACAAAAACCGGACAGGCAGAATCTTTCATCCAATGATAATGTCCGTCTTTTTCTTCAAGCCGGAATGTGCGATCAAAGGGCTCCTGTTTTACAGAAGCTTTCACGTGAATATCCAGTGCATTCTTCAGATCGTCCGGATGGATCCCTTCAATCCAGCCCAGACCCTTTTCCTCTTCCAGAGTTCGTCCGCGAAATTCGAGCCAGGGCCGGTTGAAATACCTGTAAAGACCATTTTCATCGCTACGCCATAAAAGCACAGCGGCACAATCGAGAAGGTCCGCTGTGCCCGGTTCGGTTGAATGAATTCCTGTCATTCCATTCTTTCCTTTCCCTCCTAAACCCAACGTCACCCATGTCTTTCTTCGTTTCGGTTGAGGAAGCTGTTCGTTCGTTTGTTTAGAATGAGACTCTATCATCAGTAGAACCTTCCTGGCCGCTGAGGTACTTGAAAATTATCGCCGCACCTTTTCCATCCGTCCCCACTCGTGTCAGGACATTGAAAGTATATCTGTATTATACGTTTATGTTTATCAGGGTCAAAAAACATCGCCGGCTCCACGTATAGAAGCAAACAGCAGATCTGCCATAATAAGCGCATGGCCGCTTCTATCGAAGGAACCCAGGAGGGCGCCTCGCTCCGCTTCGCAATCATCGCAAGCAGGTACAATTCTTTCATTACAGATCGCTTGCTGCAGAGCGCTCTGGAGGCGCTAATCACTCAGGGAGTAAATGAAGAAAACATTCAAATCGTAAGAGTGCCCGGATCGTTTGAGATTCCTCAGGCGGCGCGCAAGATTGCGGAAACAAAGAGACAGGATGCAATTATTTGTCTTGGCGCGCTGTTGAGAGGTGAGACATTGCATTTTGAATTGATCAGCTCGGAATGCGCGAGAGGAATCCAGAACGTGGCTGCCGAGTTCGGAATTCCTGTGACGTTTGGAGTCATTACGGCGGACACAATGGAACAGGCTGTCGCCCGCGCCGGGGAACGTTCGGAAAATAAAGGCTGGGAATCAGCCATGGCCGCTGTAGAAATGGCGAATCTCTACAGAAAACTAAAGGGATGAACCGCCAAGACGCCAAGGCGCCAAGTGAAAATATCAAAGAGTTTTCTTGGCGTCTTGACGACTTGGCGGTTAAAAAATGACTAAAATAGAGGCATGAGAAGGAAGGCAAGAGAATATGCGCTGCAGATCCTGTACGCTCTGGATCTGAATCCCGCCGCGACCGGGGACTTCTTAAAAGTTTTCTGGGAAATTAATGAAGCGAAACCGGAAATTGTCGAGTACGCTTCCCTACTTGTAAAAGGGACTCTTGCGAATCAAGAAAAAATCGATTCCTTGATCTCCAGCCATTCCAGTCACTGGAAAATCGATCGAATGCCGGCAACCGATCGCAACATCCTGCGCATCGGAACGTACGAGTTGCTGGAAGAACAAACCGTTCCGCCAAAAGCAGTGATCAACGAAGCCATCGAGATTGCTAAAAAATTTGGAACAACTGATTCCGCAACTTTTATCAACGGCGTGCTGGACAGCATTCATCAGGAATTGCAAAAAGCTTCTCAACACGCATGAATACAGCGATGAAGACAGCTCTGGTTGTCGAAGACTCCGCGATCATGCGCGAGTTCATCGTTTCTTCCCTTTCCGCTTTGCCGAATATTCTCTCCGTGCAGGCAGCTAACGGATTCGAAGCTCTCAAGGCCCTCCCACAGCAGTCAATCGATATCATTCTTACCGACATCAATATGCCGGACATCAATGGTCTGGAGCTTCTCAGTTTTGTAAAAAACCACCCTGAATACTGCACGATTCCGGTCGTCATTATTTCCACAGAAAAAAGTGAGGCAGACCGCAAACGAGGGATGGCGCTTGGCGCTGATGATTATCTGGCGAAACCATTCGACCCGCGAGACCTGCACGTGATCATTCGAAAAATTTTGAAGATAACAGAAGAGAACAAAGGAACGAAGGCTAATTTTTTTACAGAAGGACGCAAAGGACGCGAAGAAAATAAAGAATAAATCTTTGCGATCTTTGCGTCCTTCTGTTCAAAAATGAAAGATAAGGAATCTGCTAAAAAAGAGTTTCTCAGCGAGGCAGAAGAATTACTGGAGGAGCTCACAACAGGGCTGCAACAGCTCGAAGAATCGCTAAAAAACAACAAAATACGTCCTGACCTGATCAATAAACTTTTCCGCGAATTTCATTCTTTAAAAGGCATTTCCGGAATGCTGGGATTTGACGGCATTTCGAATTTCACGCACGAGCTGGAAAACATGCTGGATCATCTCCGTCTTGGCAAAATGGAATTACGGGAAAAGACGGTCGATTTGCTGTTTCAAGCAATCGACCTTCTCAACAAAATGCTTGCTGCTATCAAAGAGAATTCAAAGGAAAAAGTCGACCCTTCCAGTCTCGTTCGAACCATTGGACAGATGATGGCTGCGGGAGTGACGGCGCCTGAAGCGGGCGCGTTTCCCGAATTGAATCTGGATGAACAAACTATTCTTTCCTTTACAGAATATGAAGAACACCGGCTCAGAGAGAATATTCGCAACCGGCAACATATTTACAGCATCCGGCTTCTTTTAAATAATTCTACTTTTGACAGGGAGCTGCGTGAAATCAACGACCGGCTGTCCCGACACGGAGAAATCATTTCCACTTTGCCGTACTTCGATGTTGCTGCCGGACCTGACACAATGCTGTTCCGTTTAATTTACGGCAGCGAGCAGAGTCCGGAGGCGCTGCTTCAGCATTTGAATCGCGCGGACGTTGAGATAAGCAATATTGGAAAAGGCCGGGAACGGCAGATCGTTCCTCCTCAACCCGGGGAAGAATTAAAGGAACAGGAAACCGCCGCCGAAGATACACTTCGCAGTATTTCAAACACCGTTCGCGTGGATATCCAGAAACTGGACGACGTCATTAACGTCATTGGAGAGCTTGTCATCTCCAAAACAATGATCAGCAATTTAAGCCGCGAGCTTATGGCCGCCGGCTCCACGTCGCGCTACGGCGTGGCGCTGTCGCGCGCCGCTGCGGAATTGGAAAAGAAATTGAATGATCTGCAGCATCGCGTAATTGAAACGAGACTCGTTCCGGTTGGACAGCTTTATCACAGGCTGGCGCGAATGGTGCGCAAGATTTCGCGCGAAACCGGCAAGACCGTGCAAATCGAATTCTTTGGAGAGGGTACCGAACTGGACAAGATCATGATCGAGCAAATCTCCGATCCTTTGATGCACGTTGTGCGAAACGCCATTGATCACGGAATCGAATCCAAGGAGGAACGGCGCAGAGCGGGCAAACCGGAACAGGGACTCATCAAAGTAAGCGCTTTTCAGCGTGGCAATAATGTTGTGATTCAGGTGCAGGATGACGGTCGCGGAATCCAGGTTTACAGAGTCCAGGAACATGCAAGAAGGCGTGGATTAATACCCAAGGACCGCGTGCTGGACCAAACCGAAACATTGGAAATCATTTTTGCGCCCGGCTTTTCTTCTACAGATAAGGTCACCGAATTATCGGGAAGAGGAGTGGGGCTCGATGTTGTAAAAAGAAACATTGCCGAGTTAAAAGGAAGTATCTCCGTTTTTACGGAAGAAAACCGTGGTTCTGTTTTTGAAATCACTTTACCGATTACACTCGCCATCATCCAGGCATTGATCGTAAGAATAGGACAAGTCAAATACGCGGTTCCACTCAGCTCTGTAGCGGAAACGGTTCGGATTTTTTCCCGCGATATACAGACGGTCGACCGAAAAGAGGTTTACTACCTGCGCAATAGAACCATTCCACTGATTCTGGTGGATCAATTCTTTGATCTTCCACGAAATGGCTCCCGCCAGAAAGCATTCGTGATTGTTATCCAGATGGCCGAACAATTTTTCGGACTCGTGGTGGATGAGCTCGTCGGACAGCAGGAAATCATCATTAAGTCTATGGGAGATAAGTTGAAAAATGTTCCGGGAATTGCCGGAGCCACGGAAATCGGAGAAAGAAAACCGATTCTGGTGCTGGATGCTGAATCAATGATCGAAGAAGTGACGCACGGCAAAATCAGAGGACTTTAACGAAGAAGCGCGGACGTCTCGTCTGCGCAAGTCTCGCAGGCGGGACGCCCGCGCTACTTTGCTAAGACGCTTTTTATGTCAAAAACTCCGGCGAAGCGTACATCTGACAAACAGGTGGATGTTGTGCAGAAACTGCTTTCGCGGATAGGCGAAGCGCAGGATGATACCGAAGATCTGGTGGTGCAGGAAGTCGAAGAAACACTGGAGGCTTTGGTTTTTCAATTGGACCGGGAGAAGTATGGGATCCCGATTGAGCATGTGCTGGAAATCATCCGGTTTGTGGAAGCGACAGAAGTGCCCCATACTGTAAGTTTTCTGGATGGAATCATCTCCTTGCGGGGAGAAATGATTCCTGTGATCAACGGAAGGAAACGTTTGGGCCATGAGCCGAAAACTCCTGATAAGCGAACAAGAACCATTGTTTTGCAGGTGGGTTCAAATCGCTACGGCATTGTTGTAGACGCGGCGACTCAAGTGGTTCACCTTCAGAAAAAAAATATTGAACCGACCCCGCCGGTTGTTGTTGGAATTGACGCAGAGTTCATTGAAGGAGTCTGTGAGCACAAAGGACAGCTCATAATTCTTTTAAATCTGAAACGTTTTCTTGAGTTTGCATAATGGCCCTGCTAAAGCTAGAGGATATTCTTCATCTCGCGCGCTCGACTGATGTGGACGATCGCGAGACGGCGGCGCGGGAACTGCAAAATCATCCATTCGACGCGACCGTTCGAGCTACGCTATTAGATTTGATGGGGGATTCCGATT
>JAKEFK010000238.1 GCA_022616075.1 bacterium | reverse complement strand
CCGACAGGAGATTATGGAATCCGCGCTGCCATTCAAAAAGCGTACAGGAAACGCACCCTTCCAGGTCCTGATCAAATGATCAAACTTGCCAGAAAATGGGAGCCGTACCGCACACTCGCCTGTTACTACCTGTGGCGCAGTCTGGATGTTACGATACTGTCCGCCAGGAAATGACGTCCTCGCCCCGTTGTGTTTTAACGCAAGTCCTGATTCAACGAGATGGAGCAAGTGGATGAGTTGCGAAAAAAGCTGCAAGACCATCGACCATGCAAAGGGATTTTGCAGTTGTAATAGGTGTGTTGCACAAGAAAGAACGAATGGTTGTGCATTTTTTTGGGCATGTGGCTACTGCCTCTTCAAGTGATAAAAGCGGAGATCACCAAAAGCGAGGACAGACACAAGGAGGAACAATCCGATTAAACTTAATTTCATATGCGATTTATCGATCGAGCGCCACCGAACGCCCAGCATCAGTTGCGGCGCGCAGGCACCGTCAGCTGCATGCTGTTGTTGGGCCAACTGCCGTTCGTCATCGGCCGTGCCGCATCACACCTCGGACTCTGTCGTGAGTGTGGAGACAATGTGATAAGCGCCTTCTAGGAACTCTCTAACGACTTCTGCAGCGGGCTTCATCTCCTTCACCAAGCCGACACCTTGACCTGCGAGGTAATCCATTGACTCAAGGTCGCCAGAGGCATCGGGGGTTGGCGGAAAGCCCATGAAGCGCAAGAGTGGCACAGTCTGACCGCCAATCTTCGTCTCGCCTATGCGGGGCTCATCGGGCCGCTCTTCGCTACCACGCATCTCTTCGGGCAGCCAGCGCTCGACGAACGAGGTGCGCAGCGTCCGATGCGGTGCGTTCGGCCATCCGAAGCCGAAGAGCGTGGTTCGTACCGTCTGGTTTTCGTCGGCTTCAAGGATCTTCTGCTTGTACACGGGATGCGCATAAGCTTCCGGCGTGGCAATCAGCCGCGTCCCGATCATGACGGCCTGCGCTCCTAACGCTAGCGCGGCCACGAGCCCGCGGGCATCCGCAATCCCTCCCGCAGCAGCAACGGGAATCGGCGCCACGGCATCTACGACACGCGGCACAAGCGCCATCGTGGTGACTTCACCTGCGACATGACCGCCCGCTTCCACTCCTTGCGCAATGATGGCGTCAACCCCCGCTCGTGCCGCCCGCCGCGCATCCGCCACCGATCCAACCTGATCCATCACCTTCACACCGGCTGCGTGCGCCCGGGCGACGTACGGCGTCGGATCGCCCCAAAAAGTTAATAGGACGGGAACTCGTTCTTCCAGGCACACGTCCACGATCGATTCAACCGAAAACGGCAAGTGAGGCCCGCTTAGCAGCACGCCTACACCGAAGGGCTTGCTCGTAAGTGACCGCAGATAACGAATCTCATCCCGTAGCAAGGGCGGCGGATTCGCGTTGAATGACATAATGCCAAGGCCACCGGCGTTACTTACCGCCGCGGCAAGGTGTGGGCCGGTGAGGAATCCCATCGGCGCCGCAAAGATCGGCGCCTCGATCTCGAGCAACTTACACAAGTGAGTGCGGATTATCCGTGTCATACTTCTCCTCCTTTCGTCCGATGACTCTGACCGTTCGGCCTAACGCTGGAGCTCACCGGCCGCAACCGTGACCAGCGAAGGCTTGCTGCTTGCAACCACTCCCTACCACAAACTATTTTAACCCGAAATACTTTGCCGTAAACAAATGCTTGTTAACCGATTGCAAGCAACAAGACTGAGTGAGGCACGGTTGTTGTCGACTACAACGACTCGTTCGGCCTCGCATGGTTTTATACTATGTGGCCCATTTCACTCTTACACCCAAACACGCTACAACCGCCCTTTTCGTACCAACACCCTAAATGATGACTAGTCCGACAGCTATCGCATGTGATTACTTGTTCGGAATCATCAAGAGCGGTTTTGCAAAACGGACAATCCGGCGCAGGACGATTCTTTTTAGAATGGACACCTTCAATAATTTGCCGGACCTGAACCGCATGTTCTGGTCCCAAGATGTAACACGGCCTGCCATTCTGGGTTCCCCGCGATTCGGAAGTGAAGCGCCGTACCGAGTTGGAGGAGATATGGAATCTCCTCAAGCTCCAGAATCTTGACGATCTCTTCAAACTCTCGAGAAACCAACAATCGTTCTAAATCCTGGGGATCATAAACCAGTTTCGCTTCATCGTTCATGATTAACACCTACCGACTTTGTCACTAGTCCGCATCTAGGCCGCCGAACACTCGAGTTCAACGGCGCAGACCGTGCCGAGCGAAGGCATGCCGGTTGCAATCAACCCGAGCACAAAACATGATAAACGATTAAAGCTTCTCCTTCAGCTAGACTTAGTTAATGGATTGCAACCGGCATGACTGAGCAACGCGCGGGATACGTCCGGTGCAACAAGTTGTTCGCTCGCGCCTGTTATTCTACTTTCCGTTCTTTCGAGCTAACTCTCGAAGTGCCTTGTTAACTGACCTGGAATTGGGAAACACTTTTGCCACGTCAGGGCCGAGGACAACTACGTTGGTTCCGTGGCGGTAACGAGACACATACTTGCCGCGAACGCCAGAAGAAAACTCATATTCATCCAGCATTTCAATTTTCTTGCGTTTAATCTTCGTTTTCCAGCCGTGCCGAGCGAAGGCTTGGCGCTTGAAGCCACACCCGAGCACAAGACTATGATAGCCGATTATACGTTGCCTTGCATTACAGGTTGTGAGCCGATTTGCAAGCGACAAGACTCAACAAGGTACGGTTGCCGTCCGCTGCAAGGACAGACTGTGTGAAACTCCTAAATGTATAGTATTACTATAGTAATACTATTAGTAGAGGTAATAGCACATCCAAGGTGAAGGTCGGTACCAATCGGTTATGTTTCGCGAGGTTCTTGAAGACTACGTGCCTGAGGAGGCCCAGGTTCGATATATTGATGCTTTTGTAGATCACCTCGACCTGGAGGCGTTGAACTTTCAAAAGGCAACGCCTAAGAACACTGGTCGCCCTCCCTATGATCCGGGAGATTTGCTAAAACTTTATCTTTACGGTTATCTAAACAAAGTTCGTTCGAGTCGCAAGTTGGAGACAGAAAGCTATAGAAATCTTGAGGTAATCTGGTTTCTCAGAAAGCTTCATCCGGATTTAAAAACCATAGCGGATTTTCAGAAGAATAATGGTCTGGCCATTCGGAATCTGTGTCGCATTTTTACTTTGATGTGCCGTGAGAACGGGCTTTTCGGAGGAGAACTGCTGGCTATTGATGGAAGTAAATTTAAAGCTTCCAACAATAAAAAACGAAATTTCACACAGTCCAAGCTGAAAAGGCTGATCAAAGAAACTGATAAAAAGATCGATGAATATCTAGAGGAGCTCGATCGAGAAGATCAAAATGAAGCTGATATTCAAAATCCAACCAAAGAGAAACTTCGTAAGAAAATTGAGCGGCTAGACGAGAATTTAAGAAAGTATCTTGCTATCCAAGAGCAAATGAAAAGTTCAGGCCAAACTCAGGTTTCCCTTACCGATCCGGACAGGCGATTCAAATCAGTTACAACGTCCAGTTTGCCGTCGACGCCAAACACAAAATGGTTGTTGATCACTAGGTTACAAACTCGGTAACCGATCTTGGGACACTCTCACCACTAGCTTTAAGAGCCAAAGAACTGCCCGCTGTTCCTGGTTTCGAATTGCTTGCCGACATAGGATACTACTTCGGCAGACAGGTGAAAGCTTGCATCGATGCCGGAATTACTCCGTATATTCCAAAGCCAAATACTTCCGTCAATCTGAAAAAGAAAATGTTTTCAAAAGAGCATTTCACTTTTATCCCGGAAAATGATTCCTACCTGTGTCCTGCAGGAAAAAGTTTAACTTATCGCTTTAGCACAACTGAGCGAGGAAGAGATATCCGTTACTACATCGCATCCGATTGCAAACGCTGTCCGATCAAGGTCATCTGTACCGGAAACGATTACCGAAGACTCACACGTCTTGAAGATGAAGCTGTTCTGGATGATGTGGCCTTCAGGCTCAAGCAAAATCCTCAAAAATACAGTCTTAGACAAACTCTCTCAGAGCATCCTTTCGGAACACTAAAACGAAATATGAATCAGGACCACTTCCTGATGAGGGGTTTAGAAAAAGTAAAAACAGAAATGAGTCTGAGCGTTCTGGCCTATAACTTGAAAAGAGCCTTCAACATTATCGGAGTAATTTCAATGATCGCAGCTCTTTCCTAAGGAAGAGCTAAAAACCAATCCTTTTGCACCACGCGCTGCGTCCCTTTCATTTCCCCTATTTTGAGTTTTCACACGGTCTGACGAGAGACTGTGTGAAAACTCCGGGCGCATCTAAAAACGCATCGGTTTTCCGAATGGTTTTACCATTCGAAATTTATTTTGAACGCGTATAGCTCAAATAATCGGCTTGGGTGATTTTTCAGTCTGAGTTTTTACACAGTCTGACGACTTGTTAGGCAACACGGACACAACGAGATCATCTTGCGAAAATGTTCGCCCTAGGTCCGATACCATGAATCTCAAGTTCCACTGGTTCCGATTTGGTGAAAAGGAAGTGCCATGACTTTCCAGGCACGGCGATAAAGGTCCTTGGCGGCAACGTAAGCATTTTCGCAGGTTTCATCATCAAGCCGTCTCCGAAATACAACGTACCCGAAAGAACAGTGATCTCCTCGTCTCCGGGATGATGATGCGGGCGATTGACGGTATTCGGTGGATACTTTGCGCGGAAAACATATGGACCCGGCTTATTCGGGTCGCCCACAAGCGGCGCCGTTTGTACGCCCGGCGCACGGGGACTTTCCGACCATTTCAGGTCGCCTGGTGTTACGACTTTAGAACCGGCGTGGATATTTGGAGCAATAGAGCTGGCGGCATACGCGAAGCTGGTCCCCACCAAAATAGCCAGTACGAATTTGTTGCGCGATGTGCACATTTCGGCCTCCTATCAGCAGAAAACGATGCCATGTTGCCTAACCCTCGAGCTCACCGGCAGCAGCCGCGACGAGCGAAGGCTTGCCGCTTGCTTGTGCTGTCCTGCACAAAACCATGATAACCGATTTAAACTACCCCTGCACTTAAGCTTGTAAACTGCTTGCAAGCGGCAATGCCTGAGCTAGACGCAGGTGTTGTCCGCTGGAGCTAGTTGTTCGGCGCCATATTGTCTGAGTGTTTGGGATGTCAGTTTCGTGGCAGTTCGACCCATTCTCCTTCGTCGGGCTCGATAGCACATTCGGAACTATCAATTTTGAGGTGATATCCTTCCTTTGTCTCGATGTGAGTGGTTGACAAAACGTTCCTTGAGTTGCTTGCGCTACTGACTACCGCCTTTGTAAAGCCAAACAGATGAACGTCTACACCAATATGGACGTACTCAATAGCCTGCTTTCGGAAACAACCCACGAGGTAATCCGATTCTGCTTCCCGACATACCAAGATCCAAAAGTGTTCACTCTCAGTCTGGAAAGGCAGTGCTTGAACACAGCCATATTTTTGCTGAAGGTCTTGGGCCAGGGCATCGACAGGCAAACTTTCAGGAAGTTGTACCTCTTTGACCTCCTTGGGGGGTCTTTCATCATCAGCCTTGGTCCATGCTAGGTCTGATCCCGGCCCCTCTTTCTGACTTGGTTCTTGACCCTTGTGGTCCTTGCAAGAGAAGGCTCCTGTTAACAAAAGCAGAACTATCAAAAGTGCGCGAGAATCATTTCTTGTCATCATCGTTGTGCTTAAAGTCGTATGACATATGGCGCCGAACGCCCGAGTTCACCCGCGCCGAACTGCGCCGATGAAGGCGACCGCTTTGAAGGCTTTCACGAGCACAGACAATGATAGCTGATTTACCTTTGATTTTTCAAAAGAGGAAAATAAGCGAGTTGCAAAGCGAGTGCCTGAAGAGGCGGCAGGAGGCGTCGGGTGCGACGAGTTGTTCGACCATTCAGCTAATTAACTGATCTCGGTTTGGGTTTGGGGGGAGAATATTTTCCCCGCAACTGATCTAGATATCGAGCAAGCTCTATGTCCAACATAGAGGGTTTGTGTCCGATATCCCATGTCGTGAGCCAGACAGAAACGCTCCGCCAGATGTTCTCCCAACGTGGATGGTGATCAACTTGTGATATGTGAGTGGTCGCTTCACTCATAAAGGCCATTGCTTCTTCAAATGAAGAGAACTCATATACACGACTCAGTTCAGTTGCCTTGAGCGGCTCTTTACCGGGAATGCTGAGATAGCCGCTGCCCATCCGGGGAGAGATTCCAGGGCAACCCGTAGCTCTTCTTGAGAGAGATCTTTAAGCGTAACTCGAGGTGTTGGATAGCGAAGAGTGCGACTGCCTGAACGCCTCATTCCAAATTCCTCCAATCTCGATAGCACGAGGGACAGATCATTTTCCCAACGATCATTTCGTAGCTCGAATGCCTGCTGATAGGCAAGCCTTTCAAGACATGCTGGAAGTGCTTCTTTTTTTGGTAATTTTGTTTCTGCAAGAAGTAAGGGAATAATTTTCAACTTCTCAGTCAAAGCGTACAAGATTTCGTTGCGCACCCAATCATCTTCCTTGTCCAAACGGCGTTGTCCATACTTATCGGATATGCGTAGCCAGCTTGGTCCAATTACAGGGATCAATATGCTCGCAGACCTAAGAGTGCAACGGAGGGTGAGGGTTCATCCCCCGGCGCAGATACTTTAACATCTGGTCAACACTATTGGATGGATCTGTTTCCATCATCGTGCCTAGTTCATCGCCCCACAGACTCTGAACCTCCAAACCGCGCAGGCGCAAGTAGGCTCCAATCACAATAAGGATGAAAAGAATCGCTGCTGACTTTGACTGTCGTGGAACAACGGAAAACAAATTTTCCATTTGTTACATGTCACCCGTATTCTTTCTTGAGTAATACTGCGCCCAGGTACCAATCCCCACGAACGCGGCCTTCATTTTGAAATCTCTTTTCAGAAGCTCAGTTGCTTTATCGGATAATGGCTTTCCCTGGTGACCCGTTACCACCCATACATCTGTGAGATGCGGGATTTCTTTTTCCTTCACGTATCGTGGAGCACCACCGAACGCTTTGAAGTAGTAGGCCATGTACCAGGCGCGGTCCGAAATGATAGGATAATTTTCGGGATTCTTTTCCACGACAAATGCGATCAATTCCCGCCATTGAGTCCTGGTTGGCTTTTCATAGTAACGGCTATACACAAAAAGATGAATCAAGCTAAAAGACAAGATCAATACGACCAAATACTTTTTAACGAGGGGGTTGTGAAGCAGATCCACACCGATGGCGGCAGCCAGTAAAATCGCAGGTAAAGTTACGATCGTATAACGGTTAAATAATAGAGGGAGTGAAGCAACCGATTTTACATAGGGAACCAGATAAGACACCGCGATCCATGTTAACAGAACAACAAAACTGAAGAGATAGCGATTCTCGCGAATATCCTCGGGTGTCTCCTGACTGGTCCGGAACAGGATTCCGCCGCCAAGAAAAACGATCAGCAAAAACGCGAAGAAATAAACCGTAAACGGATCCTGTCCAAAGTAATCCCAAAAATAGGTAACAAAAAAATCGGCTTTCGGTTTTTCGATCCAGGAAGAAGATACGGCTGTTGCCACCGTTACTGTGGTATGCATCCATGGGAGATAAAGAATGAACATCAACACAAAGCCGGCTCCAAAACAGATCAGGAAGGGCCTCAACAATCTGCGGTTCAGGAAAATCAACACGGTTACGAGCTGGGATAAGATAATGAAGAATCCGAAGTAATGAGTGTAGACCAGCAGGCTTGTAGCAAGTCCATACAAGAGCCCGCCTTTCCAGGAAGGATCTCGCAGGGCTCGAATGAAGAAGAAAAAGGAAACACTGGTGAACAAGAACGCGAAAATGTACGCGCGTGCTTCCTGTGAGTAAAAGATACTGTAGAAGTTAAAAGCAGTGAAAGCCGCGCAGATCAATCCGACCCGGCGGTTATACAATTCTTTTCCCAAAACATAAATCGCGGGTATGGTGGTGATCCCCACAATTGCAGATAAGAATCGCGCGGTGTATGCATTATAGCCGACCAGCTGGAACCAGTAATGTACGATCAGATGATAGAGCGGAGGATGGCGATCGGTGCCGCGACGGAGATGAAACAATACGCCCTCAAAATTCTTGTCAGGATCCGATTCGATCATTGTATTTAATTCGTCCATCCAGAGACTTTGAAAATCCAACGCCTTCAGTCGCAAATAAGATCCTATTGCGATCAGGAGGAAGAGAAGAAGGACCGACTTTGAGGGGCGTGGAATACTGGTGAGGAGATTTTTCAGGTTCATTTTCTTAATTGCAGGCTGGAAGCCGAGGTTGTTGAATAATTCGAAAGAGTCTGTTCGCGCTGCGGACCGAATTATTCAACAACCTCAGCCTGCGGCCCGTAATGCAGGCTGTAAGCCTGCGCTCCATAAGCCTGCGCTCCGTACCGTTATATAATACATGCCCAATGCTGGAAGGCCTTGAACACAGCAGGCGATGGGTGATTTTCTGTCTTTTGATTGCCTGTCACATCTACTTTTTTCAAATCTATCCACTTTTTGTTTCCCCCAATGAATTGAGCCGGCTTTTGCTAACAAGCGCAATTGTTGATGACCATTCGATTTCCATTGATGAGGCGATCAAAAGATTCGGAGATCCACAGGATAAGGCAAGCTTCAACGGACACTTTTACTCGGACAAGGCGATTGGCGCATCTCTGTCAGGGATTCCAGCATTCCTCCTGCTTCGAATGTTTGAGTTGCTGACAGGTCTGAAGTTTTCAGCGCAGATGGCAATTTATTGGGTTCGTGTCTTTACGATCACGATTCCTGCAATTTTGTTTGCGTTCGTACTTTCAAGATTCTGGAGGAGGTTAAAACCGGATTCAAAATACATCCCGCATTTCTTGTTCTTACATCTGTTCGGCACTATTGCGTTTACTTATTCGAGCCTGTTGGTCAGCCACTATTTGCTCGGTATATCTTTATTCGGGTCAGCTTTCTTTTTGAACCAATACCGGCTTCAGCAAGACCGTCCTGTAAAATGCATTCTTCTTTCCGGCTCTCTGGCCGGCGCATCTCTTTTGATGGAGTTTCCAGCTGCCGTGCCTGTAGCTGTGATTTGCGTCTTCGCAGTAATGACGCTCAGAAATGTCCGGAAAGTTTCTTATTTCGCCTTGCCGATTGTTCCTTTTGTGGTTTTGATTCTTGGTTACAACTATCTGATATTCAGCAATCCATGGGATGTAACATACAAACACATGACGCATCCCGAACACATGACGCATCATGTCGAAGGTTTGGCCGGGATCGGGTTCCCCAAGCTGGAAGCCTTGCATGGTCTGCTTTTCAGCCGGCACCATGGTTTGTTTTTCATCTCCCCTTTTCTCTTGCTGTCGGTCGGTGGATTCTATCGAATGCTGGCAACTGAAACGTGGACGCTCCTGTCAAAGCTATCTATCTGTATCGTTCTGACGACGATCCTTACCTACAGCGCTTTTTACAATTGGATTGCGGGATGGAATTTCGGTCCAAGATACCTAACGCCGGTTGTTCCCTTTCTATCAACAGCTGTGTTTTATTATGGCGATGAGCTGATGCAAAAATCCTCTCTGCACCGAACCGTAGTCGCAGCTGCCGGCATCTGGTCCGTTCTTTGCGCAACCGCAGGAACCATCACGTTCCCCTTTCCACCCACCAATTTACTCGACCCACTGTTTTTCTTGAACTTTCCGCTGCTATTCCATGGAGCAACAGGCAAAAACCTGGCTGGCAATCCCTGGTTCTTCTTCGTGCTACTCGGTTGCGCTCTGCTAGTTATGACACTTCCCAAAACAGTAAAGCAATTTGACACGTCGCAATTCCTTCGTGTGCTCGCTCCAATCGGTTTTGCATCCATTCTGTTTGTGGTAGCCTTTTTGAGCAGACCGGCGACTTCACCGATGGAATATTATGCTCGCGGCTCCGTTTATCTTTATCTGGGAAATTACGAGCAGTCGTTATTTGAAATGCAGCTCGCCCTCAACGCCGGACCTGATTCAAACACCCGTGCGCTGATTCAGAAAAGGATCTCCGATATTTCCCGGGTGTTAAAGCGATGACGGATGTCTATCTGACAATTCTGATTCCAGCTTATAACGAAGCAAAACGCCTTTCCGATACTCTTCGAAAGATAGAGGACTACTGCCGCGCGTCCATTAAGGAAGCCTATGAAGTGCTGATCGTAGATGATGGAAGCACTGACACGACTGTTTTGCTGTTGGAAGAATTGAAAAGCCAGTATCCAAACCTGCGGCTTCATCACTATAAAAACAATCAAGGCAAAGGATATGCGCTTCGAACAGGAATGCGCCTGGCGAGCGGGAAATTTGTCCTGTTTTCCGATGCTGATCTTTCCACTCCGATCGAAGAAATGCAAAGTTTTTTGAAAAAACTGAATGAAGGCACACAGGTCGTTATTGCCACACGGAAAAGAACGGGCGCTCATATTTTGAAACGCCAACCACTCTGGCGCGAGTCCATGGGAAAAACCTTTACCTGGTTGAGCAATCTCATTCTCGGATTGAATTTCAGCGATCATACGTGTGGATTCAAGGCGTTTGAAGTTGCAGCAGGAAAGGATATTTTCTCGCGGCAACGGATACGCGGCTGGGCTTACGATTCCGAAATTCTCTTTCTTGCCACACGATCTCATTACAATGTTTGCGAAATTCCAGTAAGATGGATGAACTCTCCTGAAAGCAAAGTTCGAGCATTTCGTGCCGTTTTTACATCGCTGGCCGCTCTGCTGCTTATTCGTTGGAACTGGATCACAGGAAAATACCTTAAAGCAGACATAACTGCAGATGTAAATCCTGAAAAATACAGGGAGTCTGTAGGCAAAGAGTCTTGAAAGCGGTACAATTTTCATAAGGAAGCAACCAGAACAATCACACTGCCGATAATAGAATCTTGGATTCGTTCTGTGAATGGAGCCACCCGGTATGCCCAAACCTGGCAAGGAGAAGGTCGAGCGGTTCAAAAAAGGGGAATTGCGTCTGGCTCAGGTTTTTGATGTGGATGCGAAACAGATCGCAGCGCTCTTGTTATTAGGGCACCGTCTTTATCAGCAAGGGCAACTCAAGAAAGCAAAAAATGTTTTTGAAGGCCTGGCCGTCCTGGATGGAAGAAATCCTTACGTGCATGCAGTTCTTGGCGCCATTCACCAGAAGGAAGGAAACGATGCGATTGCAATTACCCGCTATAACATGGCATTGAATTTGTACCCTGAAGACATCACCTGTCTGACCAATCGCGGAGAGATTTATCTTAAGCTTGGCAAGTTTGAGCAGGCTGCATCCGATTTTCAAAAAGCAATTGATCTGGATCCGGAGAAAGGAACAGGCGCCGGCAATCGCGCGCGTTTACTCGTTGCCGGAGCCCGCGAAGCCCTGAAACTCGCGAAAGAAAAGGGTGTGGACGCGATCCTGGACGCAAAAAAGCGAATTGATAAGCAAATGCGTACATCTGGACCAGCCAAATAAGGAGGATTCATGAGCTCTATTGGTGGAGGAATCGGAATCGGTCGTCTTGTTAATCTAGCAACGGCTGGCGCAGTTTCTGACGCACTCGGCGACGTGTCTGAGGGGATCAATACCAGGGGTTCTGTCGGCATCGCAGAAGCTGAAAATGCATTCCAGAATTTTTCTCAGCAGGAAATCGCGGGTTTCAGCCCGATGAAGCCGCTCGTTGTAAATGATTCCGCCTTTTATCCCTCGCCAACGGAAGCCTACAAAACCATGCTGAAAGGCAACGACCCAAACACCTTCAGCAGTATCGTAGATCCGCTCGAAGTGAACAGATTCATGAATGATCCAAACTTCAAGTCTGCAGACGCTCTGGCGAGCTGTTCCAACAACTTACTCGGCGGAAAAGGAGTTACGGACAATCTTCTCGGCCAGGATGGTCTTCTATCTTCCATGCTGGGAGGAGTCCAGCTTAAGTTAGACCAGGAGCCAGATCAAATTCCCGATTCATTGTCCAAAATGGATTCTTTTGAAGGACTCCTCAACCTCAATCCGAATAGCGCAGAAGGGAAAGGGACTTTGAAGTTATTCCGTGAACAATTGCGCGCGTTGAATGGATTTGAAGGAGTCGTAAAAGAACAGGTCGCTCTGGATCAACAGCTACAAAACTTTCAGAACTTTCAGGGCGGCAAATTCTTCCGTTGATGGATAACGACTGAAGTCGCTACTACCAGCCCGCCCAAACTTACCATTCCTGTGAACAAATGTACAATCCCTTTCGTCATTGAAATTAGCGATGGAAGCTTTCCTTCAGGACCTTCTTTATTCGTTAAGGACGTTGCGCAAGCAACAGAGTTTTAGCATCCTAGCCATCCTGGTTCTGGCGATTGGTATCGGCGCCAATACGACCATCTTTACTCTGGTAAATGCTCTCCTTCTTCGCCCTTTGCCTGTGAAAGATCCGGCGACAGTTGTGGGGATTTACACATCAGACTTCAGTGGGACGCCTTACGGCACGTCCTCTTATCCCGACTACTTAAATTTTCGCGCGCAAACGAAAACCTTATCGGGAATCGCAGCGTGCGGCATCACTCCGGTAAGCGTTCTGCTGGACGGTCATACGGAAAGAATTTTTGTAGAAACCGTGAGTGGAAATTATTTCTCTGTGCTTGGCATTCAAACAGTGCTCGGCGGCGGTTTCGATTCGAAAGAAGAGAGACCTGCGGGGAAATCTCCGGTGGTGGTGATCAGCCACGCGATGTGGGTTTCACGTTTTCACAGCGATCCTCAAATCGTTGGCCGCGTGATCTCAATTAACGGAAATCCGTTCACAATCATCGGTGTTGCTGCTGAGAATTTTTCTGGAATGATGCGTGGATTGGCCGTAAGCATGTGGGTTCCACTTGCAATGCAATCGCAGATCGTGCCTGGCAACAACGATCTGATTGAGCGTGGAGGCCGTTCCTTATTCCTGTTCGGAAGATTGAAGCCGGGTGTGAAAATCGAACAGGCGCGCGTTGAATTTGCTGTAATTGCCTTACAAATGCACAAGCAATTTCCCGAACAGTGGTCGTCACGGCAAAACACTCCACGCAGGATTTCTGTTCTGCCGGAAAGTGCTTCCAGAATCTTTCCGCAAGCGCGCCTGCCGGTCATCGCTTTCATGGCAGTTCTGATGGTGATCGTGTTCATCGTGCTTCTTGTTGCCTGCGCGAATGTTGCAAATCTGCTTCTGGGTCGTGCTGCATCGCGGCAAAAGGAAATTGCGATTCGTCTTTCGCTCGGAGCAGGAAGGTGGCGGATTCTGCGGCAGCTTCTAACGGAAAGCTTTATCCTTTCTTTTCTTGGCGCTGCATTAGGAGTGCTTCTTGCTTTCTGGGGAACCCACTTAGTGATGCTTCTTCGTCCTCCGGTACCGGTTCCCATTCATCTGGAGCTGAGCATAGATCAGCGCGTGCTCTTCTTTACTGTTGGATTATCTGTCATTTCAGGTATCCTCTTTGGCCTCACGCCGGCGCTTCAAACAACACGTTTGGATCAGATTTCGGCGCTCAAGAATGAGTCCGGAACTCTAGAGCTGGGTACAGGCAGAACTCGTTTGCGCAATGTGATTACCGTTGCGCAATTATCTCTGTCACTGCTTCTGCTGATTGCCGCTCTCTTGTGCGCGCGCAGTTTAAGAAACGCGGCAAAGTTGAATCCGGGATTTGATGCCGCTGGAATTCTGGTCGCTTCCATGGATCTGAACCTCCAGGGATATGGTGAAGAAGCCGGGCTTGCCTTTTACCGGCGGCTGCTCGATGAAGTCCGGCAAATTCCAGAAGTAAAATCGGCAACCTACACAAAGGAGCTTCCCCTTGCGATTTCCAGCACACGAATGTCGATTACAATTCAGGATTACAAACCGGTTCCCGGCGAAGATATGGAGCTTCATACTACCTGGATCGGACCTGACTACTTTCGCACACTGGAGATCCCAATGTTGCGTGGAAGAGGCTTTGCGGATCGAGATTCCGGTAACTCCAGGCGCGTTGCAGTTGTAAATCAGGAATTTGCAAAACGATACTGGCCGGGGCAGGATCCACTTGGAAAACAGATCCGAATCGGATGGAACGCAAGCGACGAAGAACCATCGTACGAAGTGATCGGCGTGGCCAAAGACAGTAAATACAGCTACCTTGGTGAGAAGCAGCTTCCCTTTTTCTACCTTTCCTTGTTTCAAAGATATGAATCCAGCGTCACTTTAGTATTGAAAACAGATCAGCAACCGCAACGCCTGATTCCGGTCTTGCGAAGCACGGTTCAAGGTCTGGATCGCAATCTTCCCTTATATGACATCAAAACAATGGATCAGCATCTCGAACTGGCTCTGTTGCCTGCGCGCTTCGCTGGAAGCGCTCTTGGAATATTCGGCGTCTTTGCATGGATCCTTGCAACTCTTGGAATTTATGGCGTCGTATCTTACATGGTTACTAGAAGGACGCGCGAAATCGGCATCCGGATGGCTATCGGCGCCAACCAATCTGATGTTCTTCGCCTGATTCTCTCGCAGGGTATGCGCTTGACTGCTATGGGCGTTCTGATTGGAATCGGGGTAGGCCTCGCGGTCATGAGGTTCCTTTCGTTTTTGCTGTATGATGTCAGCCCAACCGATCCGTTCACATTCGTTGCTGTGCCGCTAAGTTTGACTGTTGTTGCACTTTTCGCTGCGTATATTCCCGCGCGACGCGCCGCACGAGTGAATCCGATCGTCGCCCTCCGCTACGAATGATGAGCTACAATTTTCATAAGGGAAGGTTCTAAAGTGATTATCCCCCCCTTATAAACAACCCCCTCCCAACCTCCCCCTTAATAAGGGGGAGGAGTCAGTAAACATTCATATTACAGGGCACTAGGCGGATCAGCTCTAGCGGCTGACTTGAAAAGGGATCCAGGCGCTTTGCGCGACGCCGAAATTGTTCACGAATAGATCCGCAGCCATCATCATTTGCGTAGTTACATACTGGTATTGACCGTATGCATTCCAAGAACCGACCGCGATGTAAAAAGCGGTGTATGGCACAAAAACAGAGAATACGTAATTTGAATAATCTGGCTTTTCGATGTAAAAAACCTGAGTACCGGCTGCTGCATTGTTATTGATGTCGCGATAATTTTCCAACGCGGCTCGCACAGGATAGTTTTGGCTAAACGTAAAATGTAAAACAATCTGGCCGTTGTATCCCGCATACCCCTTTAACGTGTACCGCAGCTGGACGTTCATTCCAGCATTCGCACTTCCCGCGTTCACGTTATGTTCCACGCCGATGATTTCGATCGCGGCCACCGGCTGTTGTACCGGTGGAGTTGGAATCGGAGTCGGTGTGGGAGTTGGAGTCGGAGTAGTTTTCGGAAACGATGCTGCTATGTATCCTTCATGAGTTACATGTCGAAAAAAGTTGTAATCGATCCAGCCATAGCCCCCTGTACCCCATTCCCCGCCCCAGCTATTCATGATCTTGAAGGCCTGAACATTGTCATCAAAACCCACAAGCACGATCGCGTGATAACCTGACGGTGTTCCGCTCGATTTCCAAATTTGATTCCGTTGCAGCTTAAGGAAAATGTCATCAGTCGATACGCCGGCCAAGATGGGAAAACCAGCAGCCAGCGCATAGGCAACCGACCAACCAACACAAGACGCCTGCTTACCCTGAAAACCAACCGGAGGCATGTCTTTGGACAGATCGACACTTCGCGGCAATTCTCCACTGAGGGGCACAAGTGCGAGCGGAATGGATTGATACTGGCGTTCGTCTAAAGGCTTGAGGCCAAACGAATGAGTATCCGCGGAATCTTGCGAGTGTGAGAAACCCGGTAGGCATAGGAGGAGAAACAGAGACAAGATCCAGCGCATCAGAGTGAAACGTTCTCCCCCAAAGACATTTTCTGAAGAGATTGTACGATTTTAGATTTTGATTTACAAGGAGATAGACAGGATAGGGGAGATGGATCTGATAGAGATATCCGGCCTATCCTTCGATCCGGTTTATCACCTTCGTGTTGTCATCAGGGTTGCGATCGATCATCTTGTTCAGCGGATCAATGCCCGCTTTCTCCGGCTCCTGAGTCACAACAAAAGAAAATTCCATCTTGCCAGTGTGAATCTGTTTCTTTTCCAGCGCAAGAATGTTGTCTTCTCCATTCTCTCTTTTCTTACCAAGCACGCCGACATCAATCCAATCGTTCAAGAGCGTTTCAGCTTCCTTTCCTTTTCCGTCCGCGCGGAATTTTTTTGCATCCACTGTGATCTTCACATCGAACTTCC
The DNA here is from genome assembly GCA_022616075.1 of bacterium. Lineage (NCBI taxonomy): Bacteria > bacterium. The sequence continues at coordinate 4,375 of JAKEFK010000238.1, read as the reverse complement.
CATCAGCGCGCCGCTTGGTTTTCACTTCTGTGGATTTCAAGTCATACAAAGTTATAGTTTCAAAAAGATCGGTCAAAACGGTTTTCTTTTCGGAAGGAACAGCTCCCTCTACATAGGTGAGAAACTCGCGGGTTGTTGTATAAGGCGGATCCTGAAAAGCTTTGTCTTTTACGTACATCGCAAGAGCCGTATTCAAAGGCTTTTCGCCGATAAAATCACGAAAGGCATAAGTCACCACGCTCCCCTTTCCGTAATGAATGTACGGCTGATTCTCAACAAGCATGAGAGGAAGTTCTTCAACCAGCTCACTTCCCCGGCCTGCCAGGTAGCGGTCCAGCTCATATTTCAAGAATCTGCGCATCTGATGAGGGCCGTACTGTTTCTCCATCACCATCAAAGCGGAGTATTGAGACAAGGATTCAATGAGCATGGTGGATCCTTGCACGTTTGCCCCAACCACCTGATGTCCCCACCACTGGTGAGCGATCTCATGCGCGGTTACATAAAAAACGTAATCAATATCTTCCGCTTTCCTGATCCTTGCAATAAAACCGATGCTCTCCGAAAACGGAATCGTGTTGGGAAAGGACTGAGCGAAACGCTCGTATCTGGGGAACTCAATAATTCGAACCTGTTTGTATTGATAGGGACTGAAATTTGTTGTGAAGTATTCCAGAGATTTCTTCGATGCCTCAATCATCCGGTCCACGTTGTAAGCATGATCCGGGTCGTAATAGATTTCGATCTTCACATCTTTCCAGGAATCGCGCTTTACCGTGTATCGCGCTGATAAATAGGACCAGAACGCCAGGATAGGAGCATCCATCTTGTAATGGAAGTATCGGCGGCCGTTCCGCGTCCACTCTTTTTGAAGGTAACCGGGAGCAATCGCAATCTGATCGGGACTCGTGCTTACCGTCGTTTCAAAATGAAGCCAGTCCGCCTCTCCATTCGAGAGAGCATTGATTCTCCACGCTTTTTGATCATCGATCTTAGACATTCGTTCTACGGGGGGTAGTCCATACTTTTTTCTTTTACTGGGATCGACAAGCTGGAAGTCTCCTACATAACCCAGATGCGGAAAATAATGGAAGCTGTTAAAGAAGGTGCCGTTATAAACAACATTTGTATTGGAACGGCTGTTCTGAAACCCGTGATTTTCCACGGCGAGATCGTAACTGAGAAAGAGCTTCTCGCCCGGCTTCATCGGAGAAGCAAGTTTGTAAATATAGTAACCGTGATCCCGGTCCGCCGATTCTGCTGTGGTCCCCGGCAATTCTATTTTCCTGATGATCACATCCTTATTGATGCTGATATGGAGATGAGAAATATCTTGCTGGAGCTTGTTTTCCAAAAGATAGGAACCTCGAATCTTAACCTTTCGTTCGTCAGGAAAAATATCGACGTCAGCATTGACATCGGTGATGCGCGGCATCGCGATGTGCTCGTACTTCTTATATTTCCTTTCAAATTCCGCCTGATTCTCTTCGATCTGGTCTTGCGTGAGATATTTGTTCAGGATGTTTGTGTTGTAGTAGATATAACTACCCGTAATCAAAACGCCTGAGCCAAATAACGCTAGCGCTATTCGGGATGCTCTTTTGAATCGCTGGCCGGCGATTCGTCTGCGAAGTTTAAACATGGTTTCAGTTCCGCGCACCCAGAACAAATGGATTAGCACAACGAGGATTGCAGCAACAAAGGTCCAGTAGAGGAAAAACCAGAATAATGGTTTAGCAAAATGCCCATAACCGTTCATATCGGAGTAAGAAGCATCCGGACCGCCCGCATAACGGTACAGGTAGTGCTCCAGATGAAGGCTGGGCAGTACGAAAGTACTAATAAGATAGAGCGTCATAAGTAAAAAGCCAAAGTACTTGTGGTTCGTGATCGCCTGCACAAACATGCCGAGAATGGCGATTTGAATAAACGGAATTGCTGTTTCCAGAAGCAGGCTTTTTGCGTAGAGCCCGAATTCATAGTTGTGATAGCCGTGATAGGTCTGGACGCCGACGGTTGTGAGCATAGCCACAAGCATCAGCGTGAATAGCACCAGGATCAAAGCCGTCAATTTGGACGCCCAGGGGACCCAATCGCGCACGGGAAGAGCGTCCGTAACGCTGTTCAAGTTTAGAGAGCGTTCCTTCCACGTCAATTCGCCGCTGTACAACGTCAAGATCAGGAATGCGAAAAGCAAATAATTGCTCGAGATGACATTGAGCATCAGATGCGTGACGGGATAAACGGAAGTTCCAAAGATCTGCTCAAGCCCGGAGGTGCCTCCCACTGTGTTGAAGCATGCAAGAAAAAGGATGACGACGAAAGGCACACTCTTTAATACACCCAGGAACTCCATTTTCGTCTGCCAGAAATACTGTCTCACGGAAGCCGCGCGCGAAAAATCTTGAAGGACTCCCGCGGTTTGGGTAGCCGGTTGAACGGTTTCGGGCAATTCCACATCCAGCTTCTTCTTTTTTGTTTTTTCGGAGGTAACGGTTGTCAAGCGAAAGCGCGCATAAGAAATTAGCAGAACAAGACCGGCAACACTCATCCAGATCAGGCGATTGTAAAGAAGGATTCCGCCAGCGGGCAGCACCATTGTGTTCTTTTCAAACACTGTCCAGTAGCGCGTTGCTACATCCACGGCCGAGAGTCCGAAAGGATCCAGAAGCGAAGCGATCGTTTCATTTTGAATGTCTGTGAGGAGCTGGCCGGAAACAGCATAAGCAACGAAAAACGCAACCACGCCGGCATAGGTATAGAGCATGCTTCTACTGAGAGCAGCGAGCGAGAAGAAAATTGCGCCGGTCAGGAAAAGATTCGGCAGAACGAGCATCAGCATGGAGTACACATAGGGAGTTGCGGAAAAAGGACTGATTCGGTCCGGTTCAAGCCACGGCATCCAACTCCCAACAACGATAGCCAGAGCAACTCCAAAAAACACGACAAAAGATGCGAGTGTTGCTCCCAGAAAACGCCCAAACAGATAACTCGCTTTCGTTATGGGTGTGGAGAAAAACAACGACTGAACGTTGTATTCAATATCTCTGTGCGTGGCGCCGGCTACAAAAGCGGTGGATGCGAAAACTCCAATGATACTGAACACACCCAGGATCTGCATGATCACGTAAGGCGCATTTCGGTTCACGCTTCCAATTCCGCCGCCAATGGAAATGGTATCTGTCGTGATAGCTCCGAATGTCAAGAGGAAGAAGAGCACAGTCGCAATCAGAAAGACCGGCTGGCGAAGCTGATACCGAAATTCAAAGAGCAGGATTTCTTTGAACATCTCAGGCGCTCTTTTTTAATGTGGAGAAGTAGACGTCTTCCAGATCCGGAGATACTTCCGTAAAGGTCTGATCCGGTGGACCATCGTTCAGGATGTGTATAACTGTCTTGCCCGCGAGCAGATGTGTGGAAATCACATGAAACCGGGTTTCATAATCCTTGAGCTCTGCGCGAGCAATGATCTTTTTCCAGACCCGTCCGCGCAGAAGATCAATCGTCTTCGCGGGTTCTCCGGTCAGGAGGACTTCACCGCGAGAAATGACCGCCATGCGGCTGCAAAGATCGCTGACATCTTCTACAATATGCGTAGACAGAATCACCACGATGTTCTCACCGATCTCGCTCAACAGGTTGTGAAAACGGACCCGCTCCGCGGGATCGAGACCCGCCGTCGGCTCGTCCACAATAATCAGTTTGGGATTTCCCAGCAGCGCCTGGGCGATTCCAAATCGCTGTTTCATCCCTCCCGAAAAATTGCCTAGCTTTTCTTTTCGAACATCCCACAAATTTGTCTGATAAAGCAAAGCACCGACGGCTTCCTTTCGCTCTCTTACATTGGTGATCCCTTTCAGAATCGCAAAGTGATTCAACATCGTTTCCGGTGAGACTTTCGGATAGACGCCGAATTCCTGCGGCAAATAACCGAGCATTCGCCGCACCGCGTCCTTATCTCTCAGAACATCCACTCCATTAAATCCAATCGTTCCCGTATCCGGCTCTTGCAACGTTGCAATCGTGCGCATCAACGTGGATTTCCCCGCGCCATTCGGTCCAAGCAATCCGAACATCCCTGTTGGAATCATCAGGCTGACGTCTTTTAACGCCTTTACTCCGTTTGGATAAGTTTTGGAGAGATTGTCAATCGCTAGTTCTAAACTCATGCAAGGAAAACCCCCTGGCTGTAAGTCTAATACGAAGTTCAGGGGGTGGAAGGTTCACTACGGAGGCTATGGAGCGCAAGCATCTTGCATGCATTACGGGCCGCAGGCTGAGCTTGTTGAAAAATCCAGATGCTGGCGGTCCCAGTTGGAGCGCGGCCATCCTTGCCCGCAAAATGCTCGTCGAGCGATCAGGTTTTTGCGGACTG
>JAKEFK010000237.1 GCA_022616075.1 bacterium | reverse complement strand
CGTTGTTTCTCCTTATCGTTCGTGGTGAGATCGGGCGAGATCTGCTCCCACGATTCTCCTTTATTAGTAGAACGAAAAACATACTGTGCGCCGACATAAATCGCTTTTGGATTCTTTTCGCCAATTTCAATCGGTGTATTCCAATTGAATCGAAGTTTGGGCTGCCCCTGTTTTGCATACGGCGCGATCTCTTTCAGATCACCCGTCAGCTTGTCGTAACGCAAAATCTTCCCACCTTGAAATTCGGAATAGACCACATTCTTATCCAAAGGATCAGCCCAAACGTGAAAACCATCTCCAAAGCCAACGTTCCGCCAATCTTTATTCTGAATTCCATTGATGCTTTGCGAGGGACCCATCCAGGAACCGTTATCCTGCAATCCGCCATAAACGTTGTACGGCATATCCATATCAAAATTCACATGGTAAAACTGCGAAACTGGAAGATTGCGCATGAAATGCCAGTTCCGGCCACGATCCCATGAAACGTAAATCCCACCATCTGTTCCCAATATCAGATTGGTGGTCTGGATCGGATTGATGTAAAGAGCGTGATGATCGGAATGCGTGGTTTGTCCAAGCGTTGTGAATGTTTCACCACCATCCGCACTCATCGTCAACATGAATCCGGGTTTATACACGCGATTGTGATCCTTCGGATCAACATTTAAGTGGCTGAAATAGAATGGACGCACCTGAACGTTGATTTCCGTGCTCATTTTCGTCCAGTTGGCACCGGCGTCCTGGGAACGATAGAGCGCCGTTTTCTTTGTTTCGACGGTTGCGTACAACACATCTGTTTTTGAAGGCGCAATTGCCAGAGCGATCCTTCCGAAATCGCCTGAAGGAAGCCCCTTCGTCAGTTTCGTCCAGGTTTTTCCGCCATCTGTACTTTTATGAATTCCGCTTCCCGGTCCACCCGATGTAAAGAAGTAAGGTTTGCGACGAAATTGCCAGGTCGCTGCATAAATCTTTTGGGGATCCTGTGGATCGAGCACAACGTCTGAACAGCCTGTATCTGCGTTGATATAGAGAATCTTTTGCCAGGTCTTGCCACCATCAAATGTTTTATACAATCCACGATCTTCATTGGCATCCCACAGATGACCTGGAACGGCAACGTAAACGGTATTGGAGTTCTTCGGATCAACAGCAATTCTGGCTATCCTCTCCGATTTTTCCAGTCCCATCAGCTGCCAGTTTTCACCTGCGTCTGTGCTCTTGTAAATGCCGGTTCCAATCGAAGAGCTATTGCGGGTATCCGATTCGCCGGTCCCCACCCACACGGTCGCAGGATGGGCTTGATCTATTGCGATGGCACCGATGGATTGCGAATACTTATCGAAAACCGGTTTAAAGGTTGTGCCGCCATTGATCGATTTCCAGACGCCACCGCTGGCAGCGCCTACATAAACGATTCGGGGGTCGGTATGGACGGCATCGATTGCCTCAATTCTTCCTGACATCGTTGCAGGACCGATGGAACGAGCTTCGATCGCACCGAAGGTTCCGGAATCAATTTTGACCGCAGCCTGAACCATAGAAGATAGAAATAGGACAACAGACAAAAAGGGCCCGATTCTCATGACTACTCCTGCTGTGAAGGTTGCGTTTGAGCGGTAGCTTCCGGCATCGCAAACATGGTGTCAGCGAGGTCTAAATCCAATTCCACATTCTCTACCGAAAACTGTGGGCCAGGCTTTCCCGCCACCTTTTGCTCGATGGCGTATGGAAATATCACACCATTTACCTCTTTGTAATCCCCAAAAAAGCTATCGACTGAAGTTTCCACACCCTCCCGTTTGATCATTGCCGTGGCTTTCATCTCAAGTCCCGTTTCGGGATCCAGAAATAGATATCGCACGTTCCCGTTCTTCAAGGTCAATTTCAATTTGTGCGCTTCCGTCCCTTCAACATCTTCTTTGCCGACGTACTCCACCGTGTTCCCTTTTTCTTTGTAGTCGACGAGCGGGCCATCAAAATCTGCTTGTTCGATGATGTCTTTCTTGTCATCCTCAGGCATTTTCTGGGGATCCTTTGATCCCATGAAAGGCATCAATTGCCATGCCGTGGCTCCATCATAAGCCTGAATGCCGGTCAAGCCCTGGATAGTAAACTCAATTCTGATTCTGTCCGGCCTTTTTTTTTGGAATGTAAAAGGCGCTTCCAGGCCCCCTTCCATGGACATTTTACCGGTCATTTTTACGGATTTAATTGCCTTCAACTTATCGAATCCGCCGTGCGCTTGAATGTTCTTATTGATGAGTTCATCGGCTGTTTGCGAAAAAGCCGCCGAGCAGAGAAACACAGTGAAAATGACGAATAGAGCATAGAACTTACGCATTTCTTTATCCTCCTGACTCCTAATCAGTTACAAAATACAAGTTTCCCATCATACGCCGATCCTTTGTTTGCTGCAATTTCGACGGTATGCTAAGATGTTGCCAGAAATTTGTATGAACGTTGCTCCTGCGGAGTTTGTTCCCGTTCTCTCTTTCTTCCAGGTTCCATCAAATTCAGCCAAGTATCTTGATTCGCTTGCGCGAATCCATGGCTTGATCCTCCTGTCAATCCAGGACCGAAGGGTTGCCGGCCTGGAAGAACACCTCAACGATGACGAAGCATTTTTACAAGCGTACAAGGCCCTTTTAAAAACGCAGAAAAGTGGTGTGCCGGAAACGCCCTTTTCGCAAATGCTGTCAGACTTCATCCAGATCACACTCGGGATTCATTCGAAGTTAACCGTCGATTCCTCTCAACATGTAACCCTCATTCATCCGACCAGGGTGTACGATCTCTTTCCTTTTTTCCTCGTAAAAGGAACGATTGCGTCTTGGTTGCTCTGTTGCCGTTCGGGAACGTTCCTGTATGCCGATTCTGCGGGAAATCATATAAGCATCGACTCTACGCATAATTCTTTTCTCTCGATTATCGATGCTCTGATGGATCAGGGTCGTTATGAAATTGTTCTGAAAATCCTTGCAGACGTTCCGGAATCACGCAGAAAAGTATTCGAAAACCGGGCCTACTCTGCGCATTGTTTTCTGGCGTGCAATCATTACAAAGCAAAAAGGTATCCGGAAGCGATTACGGAATTTGAGCGGGCGCTGAAGATCAAGAGCTCCATGCCCCAGCTTTATTACAATCTCGCGCTGAGTCATGCTCGCGTGAAGTCCTATTCCACTGCAATCCACTTGTTGAATCAATTCAACAGGATCAAACCTGATCAGGCAAAAACCTATGAACTCCTGGGCGATTTTTATTATCAACTCGGTGAATGGGACCGCGCTTTAAGTCTCTACGAAAGATCGATGGAGTTTAGCGACAACAAAATTGTCATCACGAATAAGGTCAAGAAGGTAGAAGACCGGCTGCCAAAATCAAAAGTAGCAGAAGCCAAGAAAGAAGAAGATAAAGAGGACAAGTTCACTCTTCAGACCTGCCTCCAGGACTTAACGCTCGATGCGGAGCTTGGCCGCTTTCCGCAGGTAATCGGACGCGATAAAGAGATTCTTCAGATCGAGGAAATACTCGCCTGCCAGAGTAAAAAGAATGTTCTCGTAATCGGAGATCCAGGCGTCGGCAAGACGGCACTCGTTTACGAACTTGCCTACCGGATCGTTTCAGGCAAAGTGAGTCCCCGGTTGCAGAATAAAAAGATTATCCGTCTCAACATGGGATCGCTGCTCGCGGGAGCAAAATTCCGAGGACAGTTTGAAGAAAGATTGATGCAGCTCATTAAAGAAATCAAACGATTGAATTGCATTCTCTTCGTTGATGATATCCATCAGATTGTTTCGGGAGGCAGCGGAAAAACCAGCTCAACCGAAGCGTCTCATTTTCTAAAACCGTCCCTGACCAATGATGAAATTCAAATCATCGGCGCAACCAACTTCGAAGAGTTCAGGAATTCGGTTGAGAAAGATACTTCGTTCCTGCGTTGCTTCCAAACAATCAAGCTGGAGGAACCGGACGACGATACTTTGATGAAAATCCTTCGCGACTACAGATCGCATCTGGAAAACTACCACAAGGTTCTCATCCAGGAAGAATCGCTGGATACGGTGCTGATGTGGGTGCGAGTCCTGCTTCGGGACCGCGCGTTACCGGATAAAGCGCTGGATCTGCTCGACAGGTCTGCTGCCCGCATTTCCATTCAGGAAAAAACTGCGGTTGTGACTTCGGAAAGCGTTCTGGAAACGATCTCGGAAATCAGCAATGTTCCGCTCAACCGGATGAGCGTTTCCGAGATAGCGCATTACAGAAAGATGGAAGGCTTTCTTTCGCGGCGCGTGGTGGGACAGGCCGAGGCGGTCAGAACAGTTTCCAGTGTTCTTTGCACTTCCAAGCTTCACATGACTTTGAACCCGTCGCGCCCCAAAGGCATATTTCTTTTCGTGGGTCCTACCGGCGTCGGAAAAACAGAACTGGCGAAAGCGATTGCAGAGTTCCTTTTCGGAGCCGAAGAAAAAATCATCCGGATCGATATGTCCGAATACATGGAGCGCTACAGCGCCTCACGGCTGGTCGGCACCTCTCCGGGATACGTTGGCTACTACGATCAAAATCAGCTCGTTGATAAGATCAGAACCAACCCGTATAGCTTGATCCTGCTCGATGAAATTGAGAAAGCAGACTCGCAGCTTTTGAATATTTTTCTCCAGGTTTTTGACGCGGGAAGATTAACCGATGGAAAAGGAAAAGTGGCGTACTTTGATAACGCTACCATTGTAATGACAAGCAATATCGGCACACATCTGTTTGCGCAAAATAAGCTGGGGTACGGATCGGACGCTGTGGAAGCACACGTGACCCGTTCCGATCTACTTAAGGAAGTCAAAAGATTTTTTCAACCGGAGTTCCTGAACCGCATCGATGAAATCGTATTTTTCAGCCCACTCAATCTGGATCATGTTCGGGAAATCGCTACAATGAAGCTCATTTCCATCTTTGATCAGCTCAGGCGTCAGAAAAAGGAGTTGGTAATCGAAGATCATGCGATGCTGGAATTGTGCAAAATCGGTTACGATTATGAGTACGGCGCAAGAAACCTTGAGCGCGTCTTGAGAAGGAAACTGCTTGATAAGCTGGCCCAAATGGCTCTACGGGAAGACTGGTCTGAAGTAAAAACACTACTTGCAGTATGGGAAAAAGATGAGATTCTGGTGAAGACGCCTGGAGCGCCGGGTCTTCAAGAAATATTAAATGCGGCAGTTGAAGAACAAGATTATCTGGAAGAATAAAGGATGAAGAAGGCAGCATATTTTCTTGTTGCAGCATTGGTGGTTTTAGGAGGCATCGAATATTTTCTGTATAAAAATCTGAACAAGTTCATCCAGGCCGGCCACGAAGAAGAATCCAATGATCCAAAAGATATACTGCTCGCTTCAAATGACATAAATTTTGAAGCAGACGACGGCACAGACCTGCATGGCTGGCTGATCCAGGGAAAGCCGGGGTATCCCGCTGTCATTATTGCCCACAAATACGGCACAAACCGGTCGGTAACGCTCCTGAAACTGGAAGGACTGATCTCCGATTTGAATAAGCAGGGTTATTACATTTTTCTTTTTGATTTTCGCGGCCACGGTTTGAGCGGCGGGAAGAGCGCACTCGGATTCAAAGAGTCCGATGATGTGGCAGCCGCGATCAAAGCGCTTGTGAAATACAAGCAAATATCTCACCGGTTTGCAGTGCTGGGAGTTGGAATGGGGGCGATTGCAGCGGCAAAAGCTTTCAATTCAGTGGACGAAGTGAAAGTGATTTTGCTGGATTCGATTTATGACAATGTCGCCTCAAAATATGCGGATGAGATCATTCACGAATGGCCGTTTCTGTCTTTTTCGCATCCCGTCATGGTCAAAGCCATAGACCTGAATTTGAAACAGATGTTGCGCATTCCCACGACCAATCTGAACCTCCCCGTTCAGATGTCGCGGCTTTATCCAAAAGCGGTCATCTTTATCGAAAAGGAGCCGCTCAGTGATCACGTTCGCGCTTTATATGAAGCTGCGCGCGAGCCGAAGGAATTGCTGAACCTTCCGGATACAGCCGCCGGGGAATTGATCGGCCAATCCCGTGAAACGTACAACAATCAGGTCGAACAAAAAATCAAGAAATACCTGCCTCCGTCCAACAACGAAAAAACACTCGATTTACCGAAATAGGCTTTAATGAAGGAATGGATACTCATCACCGGTGGCGCGGGGTTCATCGGATCACATCTGGCTGACTATCTTCTGAACAAGGGTTACGCGGTCATTTGCATGGATAATTTGCTGACCGGCGATATCTCCAACATCAGTCATATCTACAATAAAGACTTCCTGTTTATCAAACATGATGTGACTCAGTTTATTTATGTAGACAAGCCGTTGCGGTACATTTTGCATTTTGCCTCGCCTGCATCGCCGATCGATTATCATGAGTACCCGATCCAGACTTTAAAAGTGGGAAGCCTGGGCACTCACAAGGCACTCGGACTCGCCAAGGACCACAGAGCAACCTTTCTTCTCGCATCCACGTCCGAAGTTTATGGGGACCCGCTCGTTCATCCTCAGAGTGAAGAATACTGGGGAAACGTTAACCCGATCGGTCCACGCGGCGTTTACGATGAAGCGAAAAGATTCGCTGAAGCAATGACGATGGCTTATCACTACTATCATAAAATTGATACGAAAATTGTTCGAATCTTTAATACCTACGGCCCGCGCATGAGATTGAATGACGGACGCGCAATCCCAACCTTCATCAGCCAGGCTTTGCGTGGCGAGGATTTAACGGTTTTTGGGAACGGCAAACAGACACGCAGCTTCTGTTATATTTCCGATCTTGTAGAAGGAATCTATCGATTGATGATTTCCGGCCATAATCAGCCGGTGAATTTGGGAAATCCGCACGAGATGACAATTCTGGAAATGGCAGAAACGATTTTGAAGAAGACCGGTTCACATTCTAAAATTGTCTTTAAATCTCTTCCGGCGGATGATCCGAAAGTGCGTCAACCCAACATTGATCGGGCCCGTCAGTATCTTCAGTGGTCACCCCAGGTCAAACTGGATGAAGGTCTGGATTCGACGATTGCTTACTTTCGACAAAAACTAGAACATTAAAGACAGTAATGAGCAATGAGTGATGAGTAATGAGTCTCCCCTAAGGGACTCATTGCTCATTACTCATCACTTTGGCACTTTGTAATGAAACTCAGGGTTCTTCCTCTCCTTGCTATTTTTGTGTCACTGGTGTGCATTGCATTTCTTGGATACCGCGGATATCAATGGTGGCAAAAGTACGAAAAAAAGAAAGCTCTTTTTTTGTACTTCCAGAAGAATAGTCCGGTCACGAAAAGAATTCCCAGAGATACGCTTCTTTACGTGAACCTTTACGATCTCAAACGAGTGCATGACCAGCTGCGTGACACTGACATCTCCCAAGTCCTTGCGCACTGGCTCGACACCGGCATGTCCGAAAATGAAAAGCCAAATCCGCTTCTTGGCGGCATGCTTGAAAAAACAATCCTAAACATCGTAGGAGATGAATTTGCTGTAGCTCTCCTACCTTCCAAACAAAGACCCTTTGATTTTCTTGCAGTCGCGCGGATAGCGCCCGGATCCGATTTCCTCTTAAACCTTGCCTTATCTTCCGCAAAAAACATTGAAAAGATAGATTCCGGTGACAAGATTTTTTATCGATCGAAAACAAAGGACGCAAATTTTCCAACGATCCTTATTTATGTTCAGGAGAATCTGGCATATGCCTCAAATAGTTTTCAGAGATTGAAAGAATCCTATAGTTCTGAAGGAAATGGACCCGATTCTCTTTCGAAATCCGCCGTAGAAGCGATTCCGGAAGATACCATTCTCTTTGCGCAGCTGCAAAAGCCGCAAGCCCGTGCTCTTTTGCATGGAAACGGAAAAGTCTACCGGCTTCAAATCTCCGATCTACCGGCGGTTCCGGCTCATGTTCCGGAAATTCGCGAGAGCGAATCTGACGTGTTGAGAATCCAGACCAATAGTCCGGGATTCATAGGCCATCCTTCCGTCGCTTACGTTTTGCAGTCCATTTCAGAAGAACCGGTGTCTGCAGTTTTGCTGTCATTCACCAAATCTGTCGAAGCCGCAAATTTTGAACAGAGTGTTGCGGCGAGTTTCAATCCGGAAATTCCAGAATCATTTTCTCAGGATGGAATCCAATGCCTCCGGCACAGCTCACATCAGGAAGAATTCATTTGCAGAAAGGGTGTTTCGCTTTTACTGGCGCGAGGTCAGTTTTCGCCCGACCAGGCCGAATTTCTGGAGAAAAAACCGGCAGGTCAATCTCCATTCATTTTCCGGATCCAATTTCAAAAGAATGCGATTCGCCAATATCACGAGCGGGTACAGAACAAAGACTGGAGCGTTTTTTCGGGGAACGAGCCCTTCTACTTTTTGAGCTGCATTAAACAGGTCACCGGTGGAATCGATAAAACCGGGAGAGAGATCGGTATTGAGTTAGAGTAGCGATGCAATCGCATCAGCGGCGCGATCCATTGCCCCGTGTGGACCGAGACTTTCCACGACGGCCGCTAAATCATCCTTCATTCGATCCCCGGCCTGCTGATCAGATAAGTAGAGAAGCGTTTCTCGCGCAAGCAAATCCGGCCGCATGTTGTTTTGAATGAATTCGGGAATAACTCTTTTTTGCGCGATCCAGTTTACCAGGCCGTAATAAGGCACGCGCACCAGCCATTTTCCAAGAAGCCACGAAAGGGAACCGACCCGGTAAACAATTAAGAATGGAACGCCCAGAATTGCAGCTTCCAGTGTGCTCGTCCCTGAGGCCACGATTAAGAAGTCGCAAGCTTTCATCGCTGCATACCGGTCTTCAGTGACCACTCGAATTTCCGGCGGCGTTTGATACAGACCGGAATCTAGAGAAGGCGCCCGGATCAAAAGCGCGTCTGCGTGGCTCCTGACCACCTTCGCAGTTTCCAGTAATATCGGTAAATGCCGTTTCACTTCCGTCTCACGGCTACCGGGCATGAGACCTATCAGTCGTTTGCTGCCGCGCGAATGGAAGTTTTGATTTTGAAGTTCACGCTGTACGATTTCTACAAGCGGATGGCCGACATAAACGGATCGAATCCCTTCGGTGTCGTACATCTTTTTTTCAAATGGCAAAATCGAGACCATCAGATCCACGTGCTCTTTCAAAAAATGAATCCGTCTCTTTCTCCACGCCCAGATCTGCGGACTAATAAAGTAGAATGTTTTTATTCGTTTCTTTTTGAGGAATTTTGCGAGGCGAAAGTTAAAATCGGGGAAATCAATAAGAACGGCAAATTCAGGAGAGTTCTGATCGACCCATGCGGTCAAGTGGCGGTAAGCTTGGCGAAGGTTCCTCAGCTTCGCAAAAACTTCGAATACCCCGACGACGGCGACCTGGCTGCAAGGATAAAGGAGCTCAACGCCGGCCTGCGCCATCCGGTCGCCACCCATCCCGGATAGGTGCAGATTGGGAAAGCGCGCGCGAAGAACGGAAGCCAGGCCTCCCCCGTAAATATCGCCTGAGGATTCTCCCGCAACGATCAGCGCTTTCATAATGAAGCGCTATTGTACTACTCGTTTGTAGGTAGGGGCAGGCCTTGTGCCTCGCATAGTAGGGGCAGGCCTTGTGCCTGCCCTGTAGAGTGCGACCACAAGGGCCGCCCCTACTTTTTCTCCAGCCTGATCGTGAGCTTGTTCTCTCCTTCTTTAAGAACAGTCACTTCCTGACTAAAACCGCTATAGCCCGGCCGGACCACTTCAACTCTATGAACACCTTCCGGGAGCAATACTTCAATTTCTCCACGGCCGTTATCATTTGCGGTACCGTAGTAATTTCCATCAATGTAGACTGTCGCGTCGGATGGTTCCACGTTCAGAATCAAACTGCGACGACTCGATTCGCTGCGTTTTTGTTCCCCATAGTAGGGTTTGTCTTCGCGATCGCGGTTACGGTCTCGCTTACGTTCCTTGGCCCAGTTATCATCATCGTCATCGTCGTACTCATCACGGTCACGGTATCGATCTGACCTACGATAATCTCTGCGGTCGTGGTTGTAGCGATCTCTATCGTAATTGCGCCGCTCATAGTCCTCGCGTGGCAGTCGCATATCCTGATCCGCCATCTGATCCTGACCCGGTTGCATTTCGTATTTGATGTGGGCATCCCGGCCTGGAAGAAGTCGAATGTTTACCGCGTATGGCTCAAAGCCAGGCGCCCGGAAAACCAGCCGGTGTTTACCTGGCGGCAATTCCAGTCGCTGCCACCAACCATCAAAATCGTCGGCAACTCCAATATAATCTCCATCAACATAAACCCGGGCATTCTGCGGTTTCACCTCAGTCCTGACTTCGGCGATGTAATAGCTGCGATAGTAGGAATAGGGGTAGCCGTATCCGTAACCGTAGCCATTACCATAGCCATAGCCGTACGGGTAATAGTAGGGTCGATAGAACCCCCCGTAATACGGACGATGATAGTAATAGGGCCGATAGAAGTAAGGCCGGTGGTAGTTTGAAAATCCGAAAAAGATTCCAACTGAACTGGATGCATTCGATTCCTGCGGAACAGCAAACATCCCAATCAGCAAAAGCACACTCAATGAGAAAGTTCGTAAAAGAGTCATAGCCACACTCCTTTCACTTCTCCCACCGATGCAAAGTATTTGCCACAGAATTCCTTACAGAGAACAGGCTCCAGCGCGAACATTATATGCTCAGAATTTAGTACGACAGACGTAGCTAAAAAGGGACAGATGTAAGCAAAGTAGCGCGGGTGTCTCGCCTGCGGGGCTCAGCCGGGACGCCCGCGCTACTTCGCCTTCTTGTATATCGACGATACATCAGGTGCTTCATATTTCTGCTCCTCGCCTTGAATAAATGTTCTCAGAACGTCGGAAGCGGAACAGTTGTGGATGAGATGATTAAGAACCTGGCTTGACGAGCTGTAGTCAGCCGGAATCCTTACCAGAATGAAATCGGCAAACTTGCCGGATTCGAGCGAGCCAATCTCCTTTGACATCCCCATCGCGCGGGCGCCATCGATGGTCATCATTTCGAGCATCTTTTGTTCGGACAGAATCTGTTGTTGATACCGCGCACGCTGTTGCAACAAAGCAAAACGGGCTTCTTCAAAAAGATCCAGACGGTTATTGCTGGCGGCGCTGTCGGTACCAAGCGAAACACAAATTCCATTCCTTTGCATCTCATAAACAGGAGCAATCCCATGGCCGAACTTGGCATTCGATTTCGGGCAATGCGCAACAGCAACGTCAGCTTCCGCTAGAAGCTCCAGGTCCTTTTTCGAAGCCTGAACCGCGTGAGCGACCAGTGGTTTTGTTTGAAAAATGCGAGTGCCGGCAAGGTGCTGGATCGAGCTACTTCCCAGAAAGGACCAGTCTCGGGTCCGTTCGCGCAAGAATTCGGCAATCACACCTTCGCGACGGCAGATAAAATCCTCCTCCGCCTTGCTTTCGGCAACATGAAAACTGACCGGCAATTGTTCGTCAATTGCCCATTCGGCAATCTGACCATACAGCTCCGGCCGCACCGTATAACATGCATGCGGGGAAATCCCGAGTCGCAATCTTTCCGTAGAATATTGAGTTTTCAATTCGTTGTATTTGTCTTTGAGCCCGGTCCACGTTTGCGCGGCTGCTTCCCTTTCAACACCAAAAACTTCCCAGTAGAAGATTCCTCGAAGGGGGCTGTTCGACAGAATGACTAACGATGACGGAACATCAGACATATCGGCAACAGTTGTAATGCCGGACCGGATGCATTCCGCAATTCCCAGCTTCGTGGATAAAACAAAGTCTTCTTCAGTAAGGACGTTATATTTGATTTCTGTCAATTTTCGGATCCAGGGAAAAAACAAAAGATCGTCAAACAGATTCCGCAAGCCCGTGTAGGCAAGGTGAGTATGTGTGTTGATGAGCCCGGGTAGAATGCAAGCCTTGGAGTGATAAGGATCTCCTGGAGCGGCCGGACGAATTTCCTTGATCCGTCCCTTTTCTACGACGATGGAATGTTTCGAAAGCGGACTGGAAGTGACGGGAAATACCCAATCTGCGGCGAAAATCACTGTATAATCCCCCGATGTTGACTAGGT
This sequence comes from bacterium, assembly GCA_022616075.1. Taxonomy (NCBI): domain Bacteria; species bacterium. The sequence continues at coordinate 13,601 of JAKEFK010000237.1, read as the reverse complement.
CTCGACTTCTGAATACAATTATCAATCAGCCTTTTCAAGTGATTCCCTCAATAAGGTAAAAGCTATGTTAACAACTCAGGGTTTATCGGTTAAAGCTCATACTTTGAAGCTTTTAACCGACAAGAAAGTCGAACTTTATAATATTACTCAAAAGGTTAAGGATTTCGTAAAATCCACCTCCATCCGGGATGGCTTTTTACTGATAACCTCTCTCCATACAACCACGGCTTTATTCGTCAATGAAGTCCAATCCGCGCTTCTGGATGATATCAAGACGATTCTCCATGACTGGGTCAGAGACGATAAAGGCTGGAAGCATAATTCCCCAGAATACTCAGATTGCGAACGGCATAATGCAGGTTCCCATCTAAGAGCGATTCTACTTGGCCACTCCCAGACCGTCCTGGTTCAGGATGGTGAACCGGCCTTAGGGGAATGGCAAAGTATTATTTTTGCTGAGCTGGATGGACCCCGTGAAAGGGAAATCCGGTTGCAAGTAATCGGAATCTAGCTCAACCACCCAGTTTTTCGCCGATAATTTTTTGCGCCACCTTTCCGTCTATCAAACCCTTATAGCGCGCAAGCACCTCTTTGATAACGCGGCCCATATCCTTCTTGTCTTTGGCCCCAAGCTCCGCGATCACCTCATCAACCTTTTGACGAATTGTGGCTTCATCCATTTCAGCCGGAACAAATTCCTGCAGAATCTTTAATTCGGCGCTTTCTTTAGAAGCCAGATCGGCGCGCCCTCCTTTTTCATACATTTCGATTGCTTCTTTGCGCTTCTTAATGGCTCGTTTCACAACTTGAGTCGACTCTGCTTCATCCAGAGCGCCTCTCTTCTCGATTTGCGCATATTTGAATTCCGAAATGAGCATTCGGAGAACCGACGTGCGTATTTCGTCCTTGCTTTTCATCGACTCTTTTAATTGTTGTTGTAATTTTTCCAGCATTGGACGCGTTCCCACTAGTATTGTATGATGAACTGTCTTTTTCAAGAGCATTTAACCGCAGAGAGCGCAGAGGACGCAGAGAAAAACAAAAAAGTATTTTTGGGGGCGCCGCGATCTCAGCGTTCTCTGCGGTGAAAAAAAGATGAAAATAGCGATAGCCAGCGATCATGGCGGATATCAATTAAAAGAACGGATTAAAATCATCCTGCAATCGCTGGGAGTGGACTACCACGATTTCGGGACCAGCAGCACAGATTCGGTTGATTATCCGGATTATGCTGCTCTGGTAGCGAAAGAAGTTCAAAGCGGAAACCGGGGAATTTTATGCTGCGGCACTGGAATCGGAATGTCCATCACAGCAAATAAATTTAAAGGCGTCCGCGCTGCCTTATGTCACGATGTGTTCACAGCGCAAATGAGCAGGCAGCACAATGATGCGAATATTCTGATACTCGGTGGCCGCGTTAAACACTCGCCGGAAGAAGTGGAAGCCATGATTCAAATCTGGTTACAAACGGAATATGAAGGAGGCCGTCATCAAAAACGGCTCGAAAAAATTGCCCGATGGGAAGGAATGGAATAATGTCATCATCACCTTTATGGAGCACGGATCCGCGCATCGCGGAAGCTATCTTAAACGAAACGGTTCGTCAGGCTGACGGATTGGAGCTGATCGCATCAGAGAATTTTGTAAGCGACGCGGTTCTGGAAGCGCTCGGTTCTGTATTTACAAACAAGTATGCCGAAGGATATCCGGGCAGACGCTACTACGGCGGTTGTCAGTTTGTCGATGTTGTGGAACAACTCGCGATCGACCGGGCAAAGCAATTATTTAAGGCGGATCATGCGAATGTGCAACCGCATTCCGGCACGCAGGCAAACATCGCCGCATACATGGCCGTGATGAAACCGGGCGATACTCTGATGGGAATGGAATTAACACAGGGGGGTCATCTATCACACGGTCATCCCTTAAATTTTTCCGGTCTTTACTTCAAAGTTGTGAGCTACGGTGTAACGCGCGAAACAGAGCGCATCGACTTCCATCAAGTGGAGCAGGTTGCGCGCGAACACCGGCCCAAGGTGATCATGACCGGCGCCAGCGCCTATTCACGCGTGATCGAATTTGACCGCTTTAAGAAGATTGCCGATGAAGTGGGGGCGGTTTTGATGGCTGATATCGCCCACATTGCTGGTCTTGTGGTAACGGGACTTCACCCTTCGCCGGTTCCCCATGCTGACATTGTTACCACCACCACACACAAGACATTGAGAGGTCCCCGCGGTGGAATGATTTTGTGCAAAGAAGCCTGGGCAAAAAACATCGATAAGGTCTTGTTCCCCGGCGGTCAGGGTGGTCCGCTGGTCCATGTGATTGCGGCAAAGGCGGTTTCCTTTCTGGAAGCATTGCAGCCATCTTTTGCAGAGTATCAAAAAGACATTATCAGCAACGCAAAAGTTCTCGCTGAATCACTTGCAGCGGAAGGATTGCGCATCGTAACGGGCGGGACGGACAATCATTTGTTTTTGCTGGACCTAACACCGGTAAACCTGACCGGCAAAGAAGCAGAAAAAATACTGGGTGATGTCGATATCACTGTCAACAAAAATACGATTCCTTACGATACCAAAAGTCCGATGATCTCCAGCGGGATTCGAATCGGAACTCCGGCGCTTACAACGCGTAGAATGGGTACCGAACAGATGCAGAAAATTGCCCGCTTGATTGCAGGAGCTTTGAAAAACAGGGATAATGAATCGATCAAAACTGAAATCCGCCAGGAAGTGAAGAAGCTCTGCTACGACTTCCCACTGTATGCCAACCGAATTGGTAAATAGGAACCGCCAAGACGCCAAGACGCCAAGACAGGATTAATTCTAAAATTCTTGGCGACCTTGGCGCCTTGGCGTTAAATGCAAATGAATCTGAGTCCTGATCATGTTTTCGGCGCGAAAGGTCCGCTTTCAAAAAAACTGCCTTATTTTGAATTCCGGCCATCGCAAGTCGAATACGCACAAGCTGTGCGCAATGTGATCACCTCCGGAAAAATCGGATTGCTGGAAGCGCAAACCGGAACCGGAAAAACGCTTGCTTATCTGATTCCGGCTATCGAAAGCGGAAAACGAGTTTTGATTTCCACCGGAACAAAGGCCCTTCAAGAACAGCTCTATCACAAAGACATTCCCTTGCTGCAGAAAAAACTTGGTTTGCAGTTCAGTCATGTCCTGATGAAAGGGAGAACAAACTATTTGTGTTTGTTGAAATACGAACGGGCGCAACTTGAGCCAACACTTCCTGATAAAGAAAGCGTCGGTTATTTTGAAGAAGTGCGGGACTGGATGCCCGATACGGAAACGGGAGACATTTCTGAATCGTCCATTCCCGAAGATGCCTCACTCTGGAAAACACTCACGATTTCGGCCGATGCCTGTCTGGGTCCCAAATGCCGGCACTACACACCCTGTTTCATAACGCGATTGAAACAACGGGCCGAACAAGCCCAGATCATCATTGTGAACCATCATCTTTTCTTTGCAGATCTGTCGCTGCAGATCACGAACAGTTATTCCATATTTCCTGCTTACGACATTGTGATTTTTGACGAAGCTCATCAGCTCGCCGAAGTTGCAACACACAACTTGAGCCTTGGATTTTCCGAACGGGGAGTGCGCGAACTGTTTTCAGAGCTGGCGCGCGAACTCCAGATTCTAAGAGTCCGCGAGAAACAGGATGTGTCGGAATCTCAGAACTGGGCTCACAAATTGAGCGAAAGCATTTCTAATTTATTCGATAAGTTCACAACGCTTCCTCAGAAACTCCGGTACGATGAGACCTCCATAGGCAATCTGGTTCAGAGCAATACGGTTGTCATCAATGAAAGATTCAACCAGTTGCTTCGCTCCCTCCTGAATTTTGTCGATAAAACAGAAGATATGCCGCAGCTTTACCGGCGTTTGGCGGCAGCCCAATCTTCACTCGCTTTTTTGCTGCAGGGTTCGGAGGATGCCTATGTCTACTGGGCGGAACGAAATGACACCCGCGAATGGACGCTGCAGGCTTCTCCCTTGGACGTTTCCGAAGCGCTCAAGAAATCGTTATGGCCCAATCTCAAGGCCGCCGTGCTCACCTCCGCAACGCTGTTCATCGATAAAGATTCCGGAAAAGTAAAACAAGAATTGGGAATTCAAGAATCGATGGATCACAAGTTTCCCTACAATTTTGATTATCCGGCGCAAACCTGTCTGTACATACCCAAACATCTACCCGAGCCAACCGCGCCCAATTTCGCTGATCTGGCGGCCGAAGAGATTTGCAAACTGGTGGAAGTAACGGAGGGAGGCGCGTTCGTATTGTGCACTTCTTTCAACAACATGAGAGTTTACGAACGCTATTTGAGACAACTGGATTACCCATTGCTGGTACAGGGTACACGGTCGAAACAAACGCTTTTAAAAAGTTTTCTTAAGAATCGCGGATCAATTCTGCTCGCCACCATGAGTTTCTGGCAGGGAATCGATGTTCAGGGAGACACTCTCGTATCGGTGATCATAGATAAACTGCCTTTTGCGGTCCCTACGGATCCGCTGATGGAAGCAAGAATTCAGTACTTGCGCAAACAAAAAAAGGATCCATTCATGGATTATCAATTGCCGGCGGCGGTGATGATGCTAAAACAGGGACTGGGAAGATTGATCCGCACCAGCGTGGATTATGGTGTTTTAGCGGTGCTCGATCAGCGGATCTTGACCAAAATGTACGGCAGGGCTTTCCTCAGGAATTTGCCAAGCATGCCGGTCATACATAAACTAGAATTATTGCGACAGGCATTCCTCGAGCGGCGAGAAAAGTATCTTCAGCATCATTCGTAATATCGAACTGTAAGGGGACGAATTCTAACGACGACCAATGATTGTCACGGAAATCTTCAAATCCATACAGGGAGAGTCCTCCTTTGCAGGATGGCCATGCAGTTTCATCCGGACAACCGGTTGCAATTTGCGTTGCGTCTGGTGCGATACCGAATATGCGTTTACAGGCGGAAAAGAAATGAGTGTTCCGGAAATCCTGAAAGCGATTGAACCCTTTTATTGTGAGCTGGTTGAGCTCACCGGAGGAGAACCTTTGCTTCAGGCGGAGCTTCCGGCGCTCGCCCTTGAACTCCTGGGAAAAAATCATAAAGTTTTGGTGGAAACTAGTGGCGCACTTGACATCAGCGTCCTGCCGCCAGAAGTTATTAAGATCATGGACATTAAGTGTCCCGACAGTGGCATGATGAATGAGATGAACTGGACCAATCTGGAAAAACTGAGCCCTAGCGACGAGCTCAAATTCGTAATAAATAGCCGCACGGACTATGATTGGTCAGTCAAGATATTGTATGACTATAAACTTTATGAGCGAAATCTGGTATTATTTTCACCGGTTTATCAAAAGATGCCTCCCCAACAACTGGCCGAATGGATTCTAGAAGACAATCTTCCCGTGCGGTTTCAAATTCAGTTGCATAAGGTGCTGTGGGGAGAGACTCCAGGGAGATGAAGCATACATGAAGAATTCTAAACCATACATATTCATCAACCTCTGCACGAAAAGCGGGGACGAAATGTTTTACATTCGCAGGGGTTACATTGAAGCCATCACAGCTGCCGGAGGTGTCCCGATTACTCTGCCTTTGATGGCAAATCGCGAGTTTGCAGCTCACGTTGTGGAACTTGCCGATGGGATTCTCTTACCGGGAAGTCTCACAGATGTCGACCCGCAACTCTATCACACCGAAGTGTCTCCTTACTTCGGCCAAAAAGGACCGGAACGCGATCAGTCTGATTTTTATTTGCTGGAAGAAGCTTTCAAAAAGAAAATTCCTGTTTTTGGAATCTGCTTCGGCCACCAGTGTTTGAATGTGTTTTGTGGTGGAAGTTTGTATCAGGATCTGCCACACGATGTGAAAAGTGACGTTGTTCACTGGCAAAATGAACCTTACAATCTTCCAGCTCACAACGTCACTGTCGAATCAGATACGCTGCTGCATCGAATCTTTGGAAAGTCCGAAATTGCGGTCAATAGCATTCATCATCAAGGTGTAAAAACAGTCGCGAGCAACCTTCGACCCATGGCAATCTCACCGGACGGACTCGTGGAAGCCTACGAGAATCGCAATGGCGGACAATTCCTCATGGGAGTGCAATGGCATCCGGAAAGAATGTGGCAGGACGATCCGGAACAATTCAAACTGTTTAAAGAGTTTGTCGGACAGGCCCACAAGTGGCGTCAGGAAAATCGTTAACAAAGTACCGCGCCCGCTCCTTAAATGCCACCCCTAACTCACCGTAAGCAGAAGCATGCTCATGAAAGTGCCAACGATCAGGGGAGCGAGAATCACAAAAAATCTTCGCGGATTTTTGTTCGACCGTGTAGGCGGCAGAACTCTATTTCTGGTTTCTTCGATTGCTGCACCGCTCTTCCTTTTCCTTGCCGTCACCGTTCAGCCGCCTATTTTTATCATTGTTAACGTTGCAATTGCGGGTTTCTTTTTGATGATGACAATACCGGTCAGCGTTCTAATGGGACAATCCATCGTGCCAAATGCCATCAGCACAATTTCCTCATTGACGATGGGTTTTGGCTGGGGTGTCGGGGGAATGCTGGTTCCTCTAGCGGGACGATTCGCTGATCTGACATCCATACAACAAACTTTGAGGATCCTGGCGTTTTTCCCATTGCTTTATGCAATACTTGCCTGGCGGCTTCCAGGAAGAAAGATGGCCGCCTTAGCTGTTTAAGGAGCTGAAGATGCGCACACTGTCTACATTCTTGTTGCTACTCTTAATATCAATCGGCTGCTCGAAGGGATACAAAGAAGGGGAACCTTTGAGCGGTGATGAGTTAGTTTTGGCGCAAAAGGCCACCGAGCTCGCTCAGAAAGTGGAACAGTTGAATGAAAAGGCGCCACGTGATGTAGGCGATTCCTGGACGCAATTCATGGAAAACGTGAAACTCTTCGATAACTCCTGTCAGCGTCGGAGTTGTAATTCCCTGGAAGCCCGGAATGACTTTAACCACCTGCGCTATTACGCGGTTAAGCTTGATTCCGTCCTCACCAAAGAAGCGTATCCCGACCTGTTTGATTCCTGGAGCTCCATTCGCAAAGATTACGTTGACGCCATCGGCAAAGAGCTCGGTTACCGAATTAAGTAGGGGCGGGCCTTGTGCCCGCCCGTGAAGGGCGACCACAAGGGTCGCCCCTACTAAAGAGCTCCGTTATCTTTGAAACTGAAGTACTTTTGGTTGCCGATGATGATGTGATCCAGAAGCGGTATTCCCAGGAGTTTTCCCGCTTCTGCAATCTGCAGCGTGACTTTGCGATCTTCCGGACTCGGCGCCGGATCACCGGAAGGATGATTGTGCAAAAGAATGAGGCCGGCGGCAGCATTTCGAATTGCCACCTGAAAAACCTCACGCGGATGCACCAGACTTCCGCTCAAAGTTCCTGTTGAGACTTGTTCTTTCAAAATGAGCCGGTTTTTCATGTCCAGAACGGCAACCCACAGCTCCTCTTTGGTTTTTCCCAAAAAGGAATCATGAAAATGCAGAAACACAAGCTCGCTGTTTGAGAAACGCGGGCGCGTTGCAGACAACTCCTTCGAGTACCGTCTCGCAAGCTCAAGCGCCGCCTTCAATTGCGCGGCTTTTGCAGGGCCTACGCCATGAAACCTGCCGCACAACTCTGTGACCGTAAGAGCACTGAGTTTTCTGAGGTCTCCCAGTTCTTTCAGTATCCGCTGTGCCAGTTGCGGGCGCTCTCTTTCGGCGTACCGGATCGAATCACAATCGCGAGCAGTTCCGCATCGCTGAGCGACTGCTCGCCGTTGTAGATCAGTTTTTCGCGAGGTCGTTCGTCAACTGGAAGTTCCCTCAGAGTAAGTTTCCGGGAGGGCACTTTGTACTCAGACAAGGTGATTACGTTGTAGAGCGGAATAAAGAATGCGTCCGATCAATTGTTCGTAAGTCATTCCGTTATGTCGCGCAATGATGCACAGATCGCTGTGCTGGGGATTCAATCCAGCCAGCGGATTGATTTCCAGGAAAAAGGGATTTCCATCGGCATCGCATCGGATGTCCACACGTCCGAAATCGCGGCATTCGAGAACTTTGTACGCGCGCATCGCAATTTCCTCGATTTGCTCCAGCCGGTCCGGATCCGTTTTCGGAGGACACACGTAATGAACAAATTTTTCGTACTCCTCCTTCACATGGTAGGAATAAAAATCCTCCACCTGCGAAGTGTCAAACACGATTTGCATTGTGCCGATTACATGCGGCGGCGTTCCGATGATTCCAACGGTGAACTCGTCCCCTTCCAGATACTCTTCGATCAACACCGGTTCACGATAGGTTTTCAAAAGATACTTCACTCGCGATTTTAACTTTGGATAGGTCTTGATTTTTGATTCCGAATCGATTCCCTTTCCCGTGCCTTCATGCACAGGTTTGGCAAAAAGCGGATACTTCAGAGGAATCTGGTTGAGGTCCTGCATTCTTGTTGCTTTCAAAAACTGGGCCGTCGGAATTCTTTCCGCTTTCATGATTTGTTTCGTGAGAACTTTGTCCAGCGCCAGGCCAAGGGTTACCGGATCTGAGCCGACGTAAGGAATCTGCAGCATTTCTAGGAGAGCGGGAATTTGCGCTTCGCGGGCGCGTCCATTGTAGCCTTCCGCGATGTTGAAAATGATGTCGACCTGATTGTCGCTGGTCCAGCGGTAGAGATGGAGGCCGTCACCGATCAGAACAGGTTCATGGCCGCTCGCACTGATTGCATGAGTCAGGCCGTCTATCGTCGCTTGCGTGTCAAATTCGGCCGCCGCGTCCGGTGGGTCTTCTTCCTTTGGCTGGTAATCGCTCCCCAGATTGTAGGTCAGACCGACTTTCATAATTCCGGGACCGCGCTGACCGCTTCCCTGGTCTGAATCCGCTCTTCCATAAAGGAAATAAACATTGCCACAAGGTCAGCATAAGTCCGGCCGTTCAATGAAAACGCGCGGAAAAAACCTGCGCCCGGACAAAGATCGGGATTGCAATTGACCTCCAGTATATAGGGCACACCTTTTTGGTCAACTCGCATATCAACGCGCGCATAGTCGCGGCATTGAAACAGCTCGTAAGCCCGCAGCGCAGCAAGAGTAATCGCCTGCCTCAATTTGGGAGACAGGTCCGGAAAAACCGGTTTGGTTCCTACATCAAATATGGAACCATAATGCCACTTCGCTTCGTAAGAACAGATCTTTGCATGACCTTCAGGGAGTCCATCAAAATCAATTTCCGCAATGGGCAATACCTCTCCGGGATTTCCAATCACACCCACATTGAATTCACGGCCATCAATGTACTGTTCTACAATCGAAGGCTGTTTCAGGACTTCGCGTATGTTTTCAATTTTCTTGTTCAGGTGCTCCAGATCATACGCGACAGAATCATAGTGAATACCGATACTCGCATCTTCGTGCTGCGGTTTCACAATGAGGGGAAAATCGATAGGAACTTTTTCCATTTCGTGATCCGTAACGAAAAAAGCAGGAGTCCTCAGCCCCGCTCCTTTCAGCAGATGCTTGGATCGATCCTTGTAACAGGTCAGACCCAGCGCGAGCGGGCCGGAACCGGTGTATTCAATGCCGATCAACTCCAGCATCGCCGGAATGTTCGGCTCCTTCAAATTGTTTCCGCTGATATCTTCACAAAGATTGATAGCCATTTCATAACGCTCTTCAATCAATTCCTGAATGATCTCAACAGAATTATTCTTGTCGATTCGCAGGATTTTGTAAGGCCTTTTTAGTTCGCGGAGAGCGCAAATAAACGCATCCAGGCTGTCGAGCACTGGATTCTCAACCGATTTTTTGCCGTCCTCCAGCAAATACGGATCATTGTAAACGATCGCGATTGGTCTACGGTACAAAGTTCTTCCCATAAATGATCTTGTGATCCCCCTGACGATAAAAGTCCGGTATGATGGCAAATTGCTGATAGCCGTTTTGTACGTAAAACCTTCGCGTTGCATCGTAATCATTCATTGAGGAAGTTTCAATGATGATCAGACGCACATTCTCTTTACGAACTTGCTCCTCCACATGGTTTAATAAAAGTTTTCCAATTCCGTGTCCTTGAAAATCAGGATGGACCGCAATCCAGTACAGATCGTACGTGCCGCTGGTGCACGGAGTCGGCCCCCAGCAGACGTAGCCGATGGCGCGGTTTTCTCCATTGACACAACATCTGGAATAATAGCCGGAGTCAGGAATCATTGAGTCCCGGAGGACTTCATCAGCCACTGCGATTTCATAATCCTGAAAGACTCCTGTTGCTTTCAGAATTTTCAGTAAATCATTTCGATCTTCCGGAACTACCTCACGAATCTGCATCATAAAATTTTATCGTGAGAACTTATTCGTTTGCCATTATAGCAGAAAAAATCCACCGCAATGCAAGTGCTCGATGGAAAATATTTAATACTAATACATTAGAATGAATGCGTGCGCAGAATTGTTTTGGCAAACAAAATTTCAGAAATTCTTTTAACGTAGCGATTGAAATCGCTACTACCGGCCCGAATAAGACAACAAAGTTTTTTAAAGCGGGCTTGTAGTAGCGACTTTAGCGCTACCTCCTACCTACCGACCTTAGTCCCTTGCTATCAGATTTATCTGATATGAGTATTGACAGGTACCGAAGCGGTTCCTATTTTATATCTATATATTATGAGGTAATCCGAACGATGAGACTCGATAAGTTTACGATTAAGGCCCAGGAGGCCCTTCAGGAGGCGCAATCTCTCGCCGAGCAGCACGGGAACCAGGAGTTAGAGCCTGAGCATTTGCTGATGGTTCTGACCGCCCAGGAGGACGGTGTTGTACCTCCACTGTTGCGTAAGCTCGGCGCCAATTTGGTCCTTTTGCAGGATCGAGTCCGGGAGCGTGTCGAAAAATTTCCCCAAATTTCTGGAGCTGCCGGTGGTGTATACATTTCGCCGAGGCTTAAGACGATTCTGGACCAGTCTCACAAGGAAGCAGAACAATTCAAAGATGAATTCGTGAGCACCGAGCATCTTTTGCTCGCCATGACGGTGGCAAAAGGGACGGAGATTTCGCGCATTTTAATTTCCCTGGGAGTAACCCATGACGCGTTATTGAAAGCGTTGATGGAAGTGCGCGGTAATCAGAGAATCACCGATCAGAGTCCTGAAGAAAAATTTCAGGTACTCGAAAAATACTGCAAAGATCTTACCGCGCTGGCAAAACAGAGCAAATTGGATCCGGTCATCGGCCGCGATGAAGAGATTCGTCGTGTGATGCAGGTGTTGAGCCGCCGCACAAAAAACAATCCGGTTTTGATCGGTGAGCCTGGAGTCGGAAAAACTGCGATTGTCGAAGGACTCGCGCAAAGAATCGTCAACCGGGACGTTCCGGAAAGTTTGAAGGACCGGCGCCTTCTCGCGCTCGATATGGGAGCGCTGGTCGCGGGAACAAAATACCGGGGCGAATTTGAAGATCGATTGAAAGCATTGTTGAAAGCCATCACGGAAAAGTCCGGCCAGATCATTTTGTTCATCGATGAGCTTCACACGCTTGTGGGGGCAGGCGCTGCTGAAGGAGCGATCGATGCTTCGAACATGCTCAAGCCTGCGCTGGCGCGCGGCGAGCTTCGCTGCATCGGCGCAACAACGCTCAATGAATACCAGAAACGCATCGAAAAAGATGCCGCGCTCGAAAGACGCTTCCAGCAAGTGTACGTGAAAGAACCGTCCGTGGAAGACACGATCGCGATTCTGCGCGGTTTGAAAGAGCGCTATGAAGTGCATCATGGAGTCAAAATCAAAGACACCGCGATCATTGCCGCTGCCACTCTTTCTCATCGTTACATCACGGACCGATTTTTACCGGATAAAGCCATTGATTTGATGGATGAAGCCGCTTCGCAGTTACGCATGGAAATCGATTCACTTCCGCGGGAAATCGACGAAGTGGAGAGGCGAATTTTGCAACTGCAAATCGAAAGACAGGCGCTTCTCAAAGAAGATGACAACGCCTCGAAACAACGTTTTGAGAAGATTCAACAGGAGCTTGCCGATCTGCAGGAGCAAAGCCGCAGCATGAAGGCTCACTGGCAGAAAGAGAAAGAGTTGATCGCCAGAATCCGGGAGTTGAAAGAGCAACTGGAAGCGACGAAGGTCGAAGAGCAAGCGGCCGAGCGGCGAGGAGACTTAAACCGTGCCGCGGAGCTGCGTTACGGAACGCAGGTCCAGCTCAATAAAGATCTGGAAGCCGCGAACCAGGCGCTGCAGGAATTGCAGAAGAACCAGAAAATGCTGAAAGAGGAAGTCGATGAGGAAGATATCGCTCAGATCGTTTCTCACTGGACCGGTATTCCAGTATCTCGAATGATGGAAAGTGAAATTCATAAACTGATTCATCTGGAAGAGAATTTGCGCGAACGCGTCATCTCACAGGATGAATCGCTGGAGAAAGTTGCGAATGCTGTCAGACGCTCGCGGGCTGGATTGCAGGACGCGAACCGCCCGATTGGGTCCTTTATTTTTCTGGGTCCCACCGGTGTGGGCAAAACGGAACTGGCACGCGCGCTTGCTGCATCCTTGTTTGATAATGAGCGCGCGATGGTGCGGATTGATATGTCCGAATACATGGAAAAGCATGCAGTTGCGCGTTTGATCGGCGCGCCGCCTGGATATGTAGGTTACGAAGAGGGTGGATATCTAACGGAAGCGATCCGCAGGCGCCCCTATTCGGTAATCCTTTTTGATGAAATTGAAAAAGCACATCCGGAAGTCTTCAATGTGTTGCTCCAGGTTCTGGATGACGGAAGGATGACAGATGGAAAAGGCAGAACCGTGGATTTCAGAAACACTATTATTATTATGACCTCAAATTTGGCGAGTCATTTGATCGCTGAGATTCGCGATGAGGAAAGGATGCGCCAGGAAGTTATGGAAATTGTGAGGCAACAGTTCCGCCCTGAATTCCTGAACCGCGTGGATGATATTGTGATTTTCCACCCGCTGAAACAGGAAGACATTGCGCGGATCATCGATATTCAGCTGAGATACTTGCAAAAAGTGCTGGAACAGAAGCGTCTAACGCTAAAGCTCACGGAACGCGCGAGGGAATTTCTGGTGCGTGTTGGGTATGATCCTGTTTATGGAGCGCGACCTTTAAAAAGGGCGATCCAGCAGTATATTCAGAACCCTCTGGCAGTGGAGTTGTTGAGCGGCACCGTCCGCGAAGGAGATCGCGTCATGGCGGATTTTGATCCGAAAAAGGATCAGCTTGTTTTTCAGACTGATTCCGCCGGCGTGAAAAGTGGTTTGAAGGAGGAAATAGTAAAATGAACGGATTAAAAACGGCCGCCCTGTTGGGCCTGATGACGGCCCTGATTATGGGAATCGGCCATTATTTTGGCGGCCAGCAAGGAATGATCCTGGCCTTTGTGATAGCTGCGATCATGAATTTTGTTTCTTACTGGTTCTCCGACAAAATCGTGCTAGCGATGTACCGGGCAAAACCCGTGACTCGCGCAGAAGCGCCGGAATTGCACGCTATCCTGGAAGAGCTGACGGCAAGAGCAAATATCCCTGTGCCGCG
>JAKEFK010000236.1 GCA_022616075.1 bacterium | reverse complement strand
GTACCTCCGCTTTCCTGCGGAACTTGCGGGCGGGACGCTTGCGGTGCGTAGTTTCCAGGGTTTTGGCGGAATTTCACCAGGCAACCTTTACTACAAAAATAGTACGTAGTTTTGTCGAAAGTGAACTGTCCTGCCGCTTTTTCGGGAACCACATCCATGCCGCAAACCGGATCCTTCATGAATCAAAATTTACGGGGACGACCTGTTTTAGGCAATCTTATTTCCGAACGGCTCTTCAGGTAGTATTCCACCAGATCCACAACCGGATACCAGATTACACCTTCCTTGTCCCGCACATAAGGTATTTCTTGAGTCTTGCGGCGCCTGTACAGGGTCGCCTGGGAAATCTTAAAGCGCTTCTGGACTTGATCCTCGCGGATCAATAACGGAAAACCGGATCGCGCGGCTTTGCGGCCAAAAGATTGCCATGCTTCTTTCAAAATTGCATCCAGGATAGCGACAAGTTGTTTCAGCGTATCTTTTTTGATCAACCTCCGTTTTTTCAGTTCTTCCAGCTGAGATTCGAGTTCGACCGAAAGTTCATCCGCCTGCTGCAATTTTTCAAATAGTTCCGGTAAACTGGCCTGAGGTTTCTTCATGCTTTATTTCAAAATATCATTAAATACGTTGAATTCTATAAAGGCATTCGCCTGGATTCTGATTCTGTCCATGATTGGAGCGCGGGCATGGGGGCAAGAGACGGAGGATCCTCAGCAGAAAGCAAAGCCGGTGGTCATAACCGTTTCAGCTCAGGCGATTCCGGAATCCTCGGTATCTGCGTCTGTTACTGTAATTTCGCGCGAGATGATTGAAGCAAGTAAAGCGGAAAATGTGATCGACCTTTTGCAGGGAGTTCCGTTCCTTCACATTTCTCAGACCGGTGGGGCGGGCGGACTCTCGGCAGTCATGCTGCGCGGGGGCGATCCGAACTTTACATTTGTCATGATCGATGGAATTCCGGTAAACGATCCAACCAATTTGCTGGGCGGCTCGTACGATTTTTCTTATCTAAGCACGGATCAGATTGAACGAATTGAAATTGTGCGGGGTCCTCTTTCTTCTGTTTTTGGATCGGAAGCGATCAGCGGAGTGATGAACATCGTTTCCCGGAAAGGGGCCGGACCATTAAAACTATTTCTGGAGGCACGCGCGGGGAATTTTGGTTCGCAGGAAGTGCGAACTGGTATTCAAGGTCAGCATTTGAAATGGTCTTATGCTTTCAGCGGCTCCTACTTTGATATTGATGAACAAACGGCACAGGATACTTTGAACCGGAAAACGGCCGCCCTTTTTTCGAGTCTGGATTTGGGAACGGGCCGGGTTCTCAATTTCACCACGCGCTACACCGGCAGTGACGCTTCCGGTTTTCCTGAAAATGGTGGCGGGCCCCTCTTTTCGATACTGCGCGCTCCGGAGAAATCTGAATCGGAGGAATTGGTGTTAGGCGTGCGTTATCAGCAGCCGGCATTCGAAATAGATTTCGATTTCTTTGAGCACTGGAACGATTCCGCAACTCCCGCGATTCTGGACGGAATTCCACCGGGAGTTTTTTCGTTGCCTTCCTTTGAGAACAAGAGTGATTTTGAGCGAACCAGGATTCAGGCAACTGGCTTCTGGACACGGTCGCCATGGTCCGCTACAATCAGCGCATCCTGGAAACGCGAATCGGGTAATAGTGAGGGGATCATTGCCGAAGTCTTCCCCACCGAGTTTCAGCTTCAACGAGATACTCTGGCCGGTGCAGGCGAGATTCTTTACGATTCAGGCAATTTGCACGCAACTTTTGGGATTCGTGTGGATGATAGCGAGAATTTTTCAGAAGAAGTTTCTCCGCGTTTCGGCGCTACATATTTTTTTCCTAACGCAGGGACAAGAATTCGCGGGACGTGGGGCGAAGGTTACAAACTGCCATCCTTTTTTGCTATAAGCGATCCGAATATTGGAAATCCTGATCTTTTACCGGAACGAAGCCGCGGTTGGGATATCGGAGTTGAGAAGGAATTTCTTGATGCAAGGCTATTTGTGTCCGGCGCCTGGTTTCACAATTCCTTTCGCGATTTGATTGACTTCAGTTCTGATGAATTCCGGCTGGTTAACCGGCGCGAGGTGATTTCAAAAGGAGCCGAGGTGGAAGCGAGATTTCGCGCAACACACGCGATCCAATTCCTGGCGCATTTAAATTACGTGGATGCGGATATTCGTGACAGCACTGAGCCTTTACGGGACCGTCCGAAGTGGCGCGGAGGACTGGGACTGGATTGGCAACTTACGGACGCCGCCCGTTTGCATTTGAGATACACGGCGGTAGGGAAGCGCTTCGATTTCCAGATTCCAGTGCCCGAGCGTTCCGTCGCGGGGGAATACCAGACACTGGATCTTGCCGCTTCCTACCAGATCCTCGATAGCCTTGCGGCTTTTTTGCGCGTCGATAACCTGCTCGACCACGAATTTCAGGAGTTCATCGGTTTTCCAAATTCGGGAATCTACGCGCGCGCGGGCATTTCTTTGAGCTTTGAACCTTAAAGTTCGACCTGGGCGCCGAGCTCTACTACGCGGTTAGAAGGAATACGGAAGAAACTTGCGGCATTGGTGGAGTTTTTGGACATCCAAATGAAAAGTTTTTCCCGCCAAATTGCCATTCCCCATTTGGGGCTTGCCACGAGTGATTCGCGTCCCAGAAAATAGGAAGTATCCGAGGGCTTGAATTCCAATCCGGGAACCTTTACCTGTTCTAGAACGCGTGGCACATTGGGATCTTCCATGAAGCCATAGCGGATAATAACGCGAAAAATGCCATTTCCCTTTGGGATGACGACAACCCGGTTCTTCTCGTCAACATGCGGTAGCTCAAGAGTTTCTACCGTAAGCAGCACAACTTTCTCATGCAGCACTTTATTGTGTTTGATGTTGTGAAGAAGTGCGTGAGGCGTGGCTTCCGGCGTACGATCCATGTACACCGCAATTCCGGGAACGCGGACAGGTGGATTAATTTCTACGCTACTGACAAATAGCTCATCCGGTAAAGCGGAAACCTGCAACCGGTCACCCAGAATTTTTCGTCCGCGCCACCACGTGGTCATCAAGGTGAAGACAACGGTCGCGATTGCTAGTGGGACCCAACCACCGTCCGGCAGCTTGATGATATTCGCGCCCCAGAACGCAAGATCGATCGCAAGGAAGAAGGACATTAATAAAATTGCGGGAAGTCTTTTCCAATGCCACAAATCGCGGGCCACAACATAAAGCAGAATCGTTGTAATTACCATTGTTGTTGTTACGGCGACTCCGTATGCCGCCGCAAGATTGCTGGAAGTTTTAAATTCGTGAACCAGGATGATTGTGGCAATCATCAGAGCCCAGTTCACCGCAGGGATGTAAATCTGTCCGATTTCTTTTGCTGATGTATGAAGGATTTGAACGCGGGGAGAATATCCAAGCTGCACAGCCTGGCGGGTCAGAGAATATGCTCCTGAAATCACAGCTTGCGACGCAATCGATGTCGCTGCAGTAGCCAGAATCACGAGTGGAATAATGGCCCAGGAGGGCGCCATGAAAAAGAAGGGATTCACAGCAGTGTCGGGTTTGTTCAAAAGCAACGCTGACTGTCCAAAATAATTTAGCGTCAACGCAGGCAGAACAATGTAAAACCAATTGAGGCGGATCGGACGCTTTCCAAAATGTCCCATGTCCGCGTAAAGTGCTTCGCCTCCTGTGACAACGAGAAAGACGGAGCCAAGAACAAGAAAACCTTTCCAACCATTGAGAAGGAAAAAATGAACGCCGTAAAAAGGATTGATAGCAGCAAGTACCTGAGGGCGCTGAAAAATATGGACGATCCCGAGTATGGCAATCGTGAAAAACCACAAAAGCGTCAGAGGTCCAAAGATTGCTCCGACTCCCGCAGTGCCTTTTCGTTGAAAGAAGAACAAAAAGAAAAGAATGCCGATCGTAATGGGGATGATCTTGTTTTCAAAGAATGGTGTTGCTACTTTCAAACCCTCCACTGCGCTGAGAACAGAAATTGCGGGAGTGATGATTCCGTCCCCGTAGAGTAAAGCAGCTCCAAAGAGTCCGATCGTCACCAGAAAACCGAGCCCAGTTCTTCGAGGCAGGCTTTCTGTTCTTAGCAATGACATCAGTGACAGAATTCCTCCTTCGCCGCTATTATCAGCACGCACCACGAAGATCAGATACTTGATTGAAATGACAATGATCAGCGACCAGAAGATGAGAGAAAGGACTCCCAGCACGTTCGCCTGCGAAACTGGAATGGAATGCGGACCGTGGAAGCATTCGCGCAAGGCGTACAAGGGACTTGTTCCGATGTCCCCGTAAACCACGCCAAGGGCACCTAGACACAACACTAGAAGATAACGTCCTTGCAGACGATCTTCAGTGGCTATTGATTGCGAGTCTGTTTCTGTCTGTTGATCGGTTGCTACAGTGCTCAACGATGACTCTCAAGTTGACCAAGTATAACTGAACCATCTGATTCTTCAAATTTGGTCGTTCTGTTATAATAATTCAAGCATGAGGTGATAGAGGCGAAGATGAAGGAGATAGGGGCTAACGAAGCCCTCGATCAGTTGCAAAAGGATCCGGAAACTGTATACCTGGACGTCCGTTCTGTCCCGGAATTTCAACAAGGGCATCCGATCCGTGCGATCAATATTCCCATTTTGCATTTCTTGCCCGGCATGGGGATGATGCCCAATGAAGACTTCCCAAAGGTTGTAGAAGCCAACTTGACTAAGGAAACGAAGCTCGTTGTGGGCTGCAAAACGGGGGTTCGATCTGCAAGGGCCTGCGAAATTCTTGCGCAACTTGGCTACTCCGATGTATCGAATATCCGCGGAGGTTTTGTTGGTGTCATGGACAACATGGGCCGAGTATTGGAGCCCGGATGGAGTTTACTGGATTATCCCCTCTGCGGCGCATGCACTGAAGATGCGCAATACGATACACTGGCGACAAAAGCAAAACTTTAAAACGAAATACAACTTGCTTTGGGCCGGTTAACGAAAGTTACCTTGAGGGGGTGCCGTGGCTAACATTCCTTTCCAGCTTTTAAAAGACCTTGAGAGCGTTCGTTCTCTGTTTAGAAACCTTAAAATCGGCCTGTACACAATCGATGTTCACGGGAATTTTCTGGAAGCTACGGAAGAGTTTCTTGAAATTTTAGGTCTTTCTTCAATTAAAGAGCTTCGCCAGAGCAATGCAAGAGAAAGATTGAATCTGGAGCCTTATGACCGGAACCCGGCCATGCCCAGACAGGATCGCCTGGTGCGTGAACTGGACCTATCCGTGCGAAGAGCGGACGGCCGCCTGATGACCTTGTTAGATATCTCCTACGCGTCTCACGATGAAAAAACGGGCGATTTGATTTATCACGGGATCATTATGGATGTCACGGACCGCAAGCGTCCCGAGCGTAGCGCTCTGGAACAACCAAGCTTGAGAGATCCGCTAACAGGTTCTTATAACAGACTCTTTCTGGAAGAATTTGAAAGACGAATGATCGAAATTGAAAAGAACTGGGGTTGCATTTACATCTTCATCGATCATTTCAAGCAGTTTAATGACAGGTACGGTTATGAGACGGGCGAAGAGGTTCTTCGAAAAATGAGCCACTTCTTAATGAGATATGCACGAGCGAGCGACGGAGTAATTCGTATGGGAGATGATGAGTTTCTGGTTTTGCTTCCCAATGTGGATTCCTCGATCGTTTCCCGAATCAATCGCCGGTTTCGCCAGGCCGCTCTGGGTCAGGCACCTATCACTTTTTCCATGGGGACCGCTACACGACATACCGGTGAGTCACTGGAAAAGACAATTCTTCGCGCTAGCCGTGACTTAACTCCTGTTCGTGTACTGTTAAGAACCCCCAAAGTAGTTCGGCGTTAGAAAAACAAAGAAGAAAATTGTCGCTAGTACTGCAGAGGAACATACAATTTTTAAAGCTCTGCGTCCCTGCGCCTCTGCGTTAAAAAATTATTGTTCGGCGAGTCGGAAAATCTCGCCGGTGGGGGAGTGATGGGCGATGTAAAGCTCGCCGTTTTCATCTTCACCGAACGTACTGATATTTTTACCACTCGATAGCAATGGAGAAACGATCCACTTTCCGGAAGAACGTTTTGCTCCCGAAATAACTCCGGAACAGTAGTCGGCAAAAAGATAAGTGCCTGCTAAAGCAGGGATTGCGCTCCCGCGATAAACGAAACCGCCCGTGACAGAGCATCCCTGTGAATGGTTGTACTCAACAATGGGAAGCTTGAGTCCGGGACTGTTGCAGTTTGAGGAAGGATTGAAACAATGCTTTCCTTCCATCTTGCGCCAACCATAATTCACGCCTCCGGGACTTTTCCTTCGCTGGTAGTTGATCTCCTCCCACTCACCCTGTCCAACGTCACCGATATAAAGGCCGCCTCTTCGACTGTCAAATGCGATTCTCCATGGATTGCGAAGACCGTAAGACCAGATTTCAGGTCTTGCGGGCGGACGGTTTGCGAATGGATTGTCCGGCGGGATTGCGTACGGTGAAGCGCTATCAACATCGATTCGCAAAATTTTCCCGAGCAAGCTGCCGAGATTCTGCGCATTGTTGTTTGGATCACCTCCGCCACCACCGTCTCCAACAGAAAGATACAGATAACCATCTCTGCCGAACTGAAGTTTGCCGCCATTATGATTACCGAAATTCGGATGAGAAATTTTCAAAAGAGTTCTCTTGGAACGTTTCCTCGCAACATTCGGATTGGCGGAAGTTTTGAACCGGGCAAGAACCAGATCTCCTGAAGAGTCCACGTAATACACATAAAAGAGTCTGTTGTTTTCGTAATCGGGATGAAACGCCAGACTGAGGAGTCCCTGTTCTCCGCAACAGGTTACGGAAGTCTGAATACTCAGAAATGGCTTCGTCAAAACATTTGTGCCGTCGTAGACAACAATCTTGCCACCCTGCAGAACGATGAATAGCCGGCCGGATGCGTCTCCAGCATGGACAATATCTACGGGTTTGTCGAGATTTGCCGCAACAGAAACGAGTTTGATTTGAGCTTCAGCACCCGCAAAAAACAAAACCAGAAAGAGGCAAGTCGCAATAACTCTGGCCATAGTAAAACATCACTCTTCTTCAAAAGATATATCCTGTCCGAAAGTCTGTCTACTTCGCCGGGACTTTGCTGGGAGCTCCTTTCAGGTAGTAATCAAACCACGCCATGTATCTTTGGAAGCGATCTTTCTGATACGAAGGCGTATTGATACCATGTGGTTCACCCGGGTAGACAACGAGCATCGTGTCGATTCCTAATCGTTTCAGTGCCTGAAAGATCTGTTCTGAATTAATTAAAGGGACGTTTTGGTCCGATTCTCCACACATCACAAGAGTGGGCGTCTTCACTTTTTCAATGTCAAAAAACGGAGAAAGCTTCATGTACAGCTCCGGTCTTTCCCAGGGGAGTCCGATCTCTTTTTCCCATTCGTACTGATAATGATCCACGCCGTAGTCCATAAAGTAGTTCGCTTCGCTGGCGCCCGACATCGCGGCCTTGAATCGAGTTGTCTTTGTGATGATGAAATCGGTCATCATTCCACCGTAACTCCATCCTCCGACAGCCATTTTTTCGCCATCTGCATAACCCAGCGAGATCAGATGATCCACTCCTGCCATTTCATCTTCGTAGTCTTTATTTCCCCAGTCGGCAAAAATGGCTTTACAAAACTCCTCACCGTAGCCGGTGGAGCCTCTCGGGTTCACAAGCAAGACTACATAGCCGCTGGCTGCAAACAGTTGCGCGCGAAAATCGAAATCCTCCATGTATTGTGATGTTGGTCCGCCATGCGGCCAGAGCACGAGCGGATACTTTTTGGATGCATCAAAAGAAGCGGGCTTTACGACGAAAGCTTCCACGGAAGTTCCATCTTTGCTTTTGTAACGAACTCTTTCTGTTGTCCCGAGTTGAATTCCTTCCACTACCTTTGTGTTTGTGAAAGTGAGCTGTTTGCTTTTGCCGCCGGTTGAATGAAAAATCTCAGCAGGCAATGTGGTTCTGGAAGCGAGAAGGATGACTGATTGATTCGGACCGAAATCGTAATCATAGACAACGTTTTCGCCTCCAACATTTTTGTTCAAGCCAGTGCCGGTCGCAGAGACAGAGGCAAGCAATTGTTTGCCTTCATGTTCCAGGATGAAGAAAATGGTGCGTCCGTCCCCGCTGAATCGCGGCATGAAGCAGTTCCGGTCCAACTCTCGCGTGAGCACTTTCGGCGCTCCGCCCCTTGCGGGAATCACCATGACTTCTGTTGTGTCATACCAGATCAAATCTGGTTGATGCTGTGCCTGGTATACAATCCACTTTCCATCCGGACTCCATTGCGGTGCTTCATCGGGTCCCTCATTGGTCGTGAGTCTTTTTACCTCACCCCCTTCCGCCGAAACAAGAAAAATGTCCGTGTTGCGATTCGCATCCGGATGCTCTGACCGGTTGCTGACAAACGCGATCTGTTTGCTATCTGGACTCCACTGTGGCGACGAGGAAGCTGAGCTCCAAACCTCACCGCCATCGTTGTATGGACCGGACGTGATCTGTTTTAGCTGTTTGCTTTGAACATCCAGTGTGTAAATGTGATCGTAAAGTTCCTTGAGGTACCCATATTCATCGAATTTGAATTGCAGCCGCGTGATCACCACCGGCTTTTTCGTTTTTTCTTTCTCTTTTTCCTTGTCATCATCCAGCGGCGCATCGGGATCCGCATCGTTAATCACAAGCGCCAATCTCTTGCTGTCCGGCGACCATGTAAAATCGGAGACTCCCTGTTTGACTTCAGTCAACTGCATTGCTTCGCCGCCGCTTCGATTCAACAGGAAAACTTGTTTCTTCTTGTTTCGTTTTGAAAAGAATGCAAGATACTTGTTATCAGGGCTCCAGCGTGGATGGCTGTCCTCTTCTTCATGTGTCGTTAATTGAACCGCCTCTCCCCCGGCGACCGGGACCATATAAATATCTTTGTTGGCCTTGTCTTTCTCTGCATTCATCGTTTCAACGACATAAGCAATCCATTTTCCATCAGGGGATGTTTGTGGATCGTTCACATCTTTGAAAGCGAACAAATCGTCAACCGTTAGATTTCTTTTTCCCTGCGCGAATACAGTGGCCGGTAGGAAGAGGAGGAGAATGATCATTAACGTTTTTTTCATGGCGCTCCTTTGAAATGGCAAACTCTAAATATACAGGGTTGCTTTTTATCTTTGTAGAGCGTTTCACATCGTGAAATTGGACATTTTCGCCAATCGTGGCGATCTTCATGATGGATGGGAGGAATCAATGCCTGATTTTCGCTTTGTTTCCAGCTTTGCTTCAGCTGATGGAATTTCACAACCCATCTCTGAAATCGAAAAGGATGAACAACTTCTCGATGCTTATTCACGTGCTGTCATCACTTCAGCGGAGAAGATCAGCCCTTCAGTTGTGAATATTGAATCCGGTTTTTCTGGATCAAGAGAGCAGCACGGAGGCGGTTCCGGTTTTGTTTTTACACCGGATGGTTTCATTTTGACGAACAGCCATGTTGTGAGTCGAGCTTCCCGCGTGGATGTCACACTATCCGACGGACGTAAGCTGAGGGCAACCCTGGTCGGCGATGATCCGGACACGGACATTGCTGTGATCCGCGTTGACGGTTCCAGAATTATTCCCGTTGAATTTGGCGACTCTCAAAAAATTCGCGTGGGACAACTCGCCATTGCAGTTGGAAACCCGTTCGGATTTCAAACGACGGTCACCGCCGGTGTTGTGAGCGCTTTGGGTCGTTCTTTGCGTTCCAAGTCAGGTCGTCTAATCGATAATGTCATTCAAACGGATGCCGCGTTGAACCCGGGCAATTCAGGCGGTCCACTGGTCAATTCAGCAGGACAGGTGATTGGAGTAAACACAGCGGTGATTCTTCCGGCGCAAGGACTCTGCTTTGCGATTGCAATCAACACAGCGAAATATGTTGCCGCACGACTCATCAAAGAAGGCAAGATTGTTCGAGGCTACCTCGGTGTTGCGGGCCAAAATGTGCCGCTGCACCGGCGGATTGTTCGCTATCATGGTTTGAATATCGAATCTGCAATCCTGGTTGCATCCGTAGAGCCAAACAGTCCGGCATGGCGCGTGTCACTTCGCGAAGGAGATCTCATTGTCGCCTTCGATGGTCATCCAACTCCCGGAATCGATGTTCTCCACCGATGCCTGGCTGAAAAAGAGACAGGCACGAATGCAACTCTCACCATATTGCGCGGCACCGACAAAAAAGTAATTCAAATACATCCTGAGTTCCGGTAGGGCAATGTAGAGCGGCCGTCCCGGCTGCTAGAGCTCCGCCGGCGAGGACGCCCGCGCTACTTTGTTTACACGCTATCGATTAAACTATGAAGCCATGGAGTTCACCTGCAAGAGCGCAACAGATCGCACGTATAGGGTCCATTTTGAATGGGGAATTTTGAACCAATTGAAGTCGATCCTGGACCAGGAGAACATTCCTGGGCCCTTCTACGTTATTAGTGACCGGAACGTATTCAGGCATCAGGGCAGGCGTCTGGAAGAGGCCCTGCGTGGCGCCCCCTTTCATCACTTTCTGGCTCCTCCGGGTGAAACTTCGAAGGACTTAAAATACTGGAAACGGATCCAGGATTTCTTGTTGAAGAAGGGCGCAGACCGCCGTTCAGCCGTGATTGCTTTTGGCGGTGGTGTGATTGGAGATCTTGCGGGATTTGCCGCTTCCACTTACATGCGCGGTCTGGATTTGATTCAGATTCCGACGACCCTGCTTTCGCAATCGGACAGCAGTATCGGAGCAAAAGTGGCTGTGAATCATCCAAAAGCCAAAAATTTGATCGGCAGTTTTTATCAGCCAAGGATTGTAATCACCGATCCGGCGCTGTTGGAAAGTTTACCGCCGCGAGAATTTTCTGCCGGATTGGGAGAAGCAATTAAGTACGGCGTCATTTCTGACCCGGAGCTTTTTGAGTTGTTACATGCAAACGTTGAAAAAATCCTTTCCTATGATCGGGAAATGCTCGGATCTTTGATTGCGCGATGCATTGCAATCAAAATCCAGGTAGTAGAAGAGGATGAAAGGGAATCTGGTCTCCGTAAGATTCTCAATTTTGGACATACCATCGGCCATGCGTTAGAACAGGCAACGCGTTACAAAGTGCTTCGCCATGGCGAAGCGGTGGCCTGGGGGATGCTGGCAGCCGGATGGATAGCAATCCGCAGAAACATGTGGGATTCAGGTGAATTTGAAAAATTGAAATCGATTCTCGTTCGATCAAAATCTATGGTTCCTTTTGGCGACTTGAAAAGGACTGATATTCTCAATGCATTGAAACATGACAAAAAGAAAGCAGGGAAGAAATTGAGCTTCGTCTTGCCTGAAAGGACGGGAAAAGTCACAATTGTGAAGGACATTAGCCAGGAAGAAATAGAAACAGGACTGGACTATATTCTCCGGTTCCGGAATTAAATATGGATTCGTCAAAAATAATATCGCTGGAAGATTTCATCCGTAAGGAGAATCGCTATCCATCAGAAGAAGAAGCGCTGATCTGGGCGCTTCAACTCTGCGACATAATGGAGGATTCGGCGGGCGGTTTCCGGATGTTGAGTCCGAAAAATGTTTACGTCGAAAATGGAAATCGCTGGAGCACGGCTCATCCTCCCCTCACAGACGATGTATCGGAAGCGTTATTTCGATTTGGGGCGCTGCTACATTTCCTGCTGACGCGGAATCCTTTCAGGATCAGCCATTATCTGGATGGACCTCCTGCGGTTCGCGAAAGAAATCCCCAAATATCCGTTCGGTTTGAATCGATTATCGTGAAATTGCTTCAGAACGTGCGGTCGCTCCGCTATTCGAGTGTTCCCGAATTCAAAGAAGATTTGAATCAACTGCAAAGAGAACTAAAGGGTGATTGGACCGTTCACTGGTACGGTTTTAAAGCAAATGGCGCTCGCACAAATCATGTGAATGATGCTTCTTTTCAGCCTGCAGGAAAAACACTGAAAGAAGTCTGGAAAGCGGACATCGGCGATGTCTGGGGCTCGGCGGTCGTTGCTGGTGAATATCTGTTTGTCGGCTCAGGGGATGGAAATTTTTACAGCATCGACTCGCAAACTGGAAAAATTATCTGGAAACTCGGGCTCGGAGCGAGGATCGAAAGCACGGCCTGTATCGATTGCAAAACGGCGTACATCGGGAATGATTTTGGGGCATTCCACGCGATCAATATTCGAAACGGCTCTATGCTCTGGAAAAGGAATCTAGGTGAATACATTCGCTCGTCTGCCTATTATGATGATTCGTTTGTATACGTAGGAAGCATTAATCCCGCGCAGAAAACAGGATTTCTCTGGTGCCTGAACCGCGAGAATGGATCCGTTGTCTGGAAAAAGGGGATGGGGCCGGTATTTTCAAGTCCGGTGGTGGACCGGAATGAGATTATCCTGGGAAGCGACGATGAAAAGCTCTATTGCCTGAGCATCCAGGGAGCAGAAAAGTGGAAGCTCAGCTTATCAGGCAAAATCAGAAGCACGGCTCTGAGCATTCGAGACTTTGTCTACATTGGCAGTTTTGGCGCTGTGTTCTACAAAATTAGAAGGAGTACGGGTGAGATTGTATGGGAGAACCGCGATGCAGGCGCCATGTATTCTTCGCCGGCCTATGGTCGTAGTTTCATTTGTGTGGGCGGCAATTCCGGCGCTGTAAGTTTCTACCAGCAGGCAACAGGTAAAAAGAGCGCGGAATTTGCCACCGGCGGTCCGGTGACTGCAACACCTTTGATCGTCAATCAGTTTGCGCTGGTGGGATCGAACGATGGCATCTTCTACATTCTCGATTCGGGCGGAAATGCAATCTGCGCCTTTGATGCAAAAGCTCCCATGAATTCGACGGCTTGCTATCATAATTCTATGATTTACGTTGGAAGCGATAACGGTTTCCGGGCACTGAGCTTTTAATCAAAGTAGCGCGGACGTCTCATCTGCGGATCCTGCAGGCGGGACGCCCGCACCACTTTGTTTATGCAGGACGTTGTACAAATACCGAAATGGTTGAAGGAGAAGGTGATTGACCGCTTCAACAGCGGTGTCTCTCATATTTTTATTCTCCATTTCAACATCAGCGATTATTTCCCGGTTCAAGATCGTTTTGTGCCATTGCAGGACATGCTGGAAGAGCTTTGCTCGCAACGTGAAATTCTATCCACGTATCAATATCCTTCGGGCTTGCAATTTGCGCGCTCCGAAGTGGATGACAAATTCAGGCGTCTTGCGGGGATTGGTTCGCGCGAACATCTACCGTCCGGGCCGCATCAAAGCCTTCAGCTGATCGATCGCATTCTGAAGAGTGATGCCTTTCCACCACGGCAGCTCGCTTTAATCATTCCGTTTGCAGAAACAATTTTTCCTGCAAACCCAAATCTGAGTCCTGAAGACAAAGCGAATGTGATCACTATCATGCGCTGGGCTAATGACCGTTCGGTTGCCGTGCGGAAACCGATCATGTTCCTGCTTACGGCAAATCTAAAAGACCTGAACAATCAGATTCTTTCCTCGAGTCAAGGAATCGAAGTTGTTCAGATCCCGAAACCGGAACAGGAGGACCGCAGACATTACATCGATTTTTTGATCGCACACAATCCGGCGCTAAAGTTGAATTTGACCGCAGAGGAGTTTGCGCACCACACACAGGGATTGAGTCTGAATCAGATCGAAGACATCGTGCTTCGCGCGACTGCTGAAGGGAGCACCATCACAATCGATTCGGTCCTTGTGCGGAAAGTCGAGATTCTGGAACAGGAATATGGACAGGTCCTGGAAATCATTCGTCCGAAGTTCGGTCTGAGTTCCGTAGGGGGGCTGGATTATGCTGTCCGGGAGCTAAGAGAGATTTCAGAAATCATGAAAAAAGGATTAACAAGCGCGGCGCCCATGGGCGTGATTCTGATGGGACCACCCGGCACGGGAAAGAGCTATCTCGCGGAATGTTTTGCGAGGGAATGCGGTTTGCTCTGCGTAAAATTCAAACCGCTTCGTGATATGTACGTGGGGCAGTCGGAACGCAATCAGGAGCGGGCCTTCTCTGCGATCCGCGCGCTGGCTCCGGTTGTCGTGATGGTTGATGAAAGCGATCAGCAGCAATCTTCACGCAATTCGCAATCCGGAGATTCAGGTGTGACGGAGCGAATGCGCGCGCAGTCTTTCGAATTTTGGGGAGATCAATCTCTTCGCGGAAAAGTGCTCAGGATCGATCTGACCAACCGTGTCGATTTGATTGATAGCGCGATGCGACGATCGGGACGAACGGATGTCAAAATCCCGATTCTGATGCCCGGTACGGTTGCCCGCAAACAGATTCTCGAAGTTCTTGTAAAACGTTACGGTTTTAAAACGGAAAGTCAGGATTTTCAAGAATACGCTGACAAGACGGAGGGATTCTCAGGCGCCGACCTTCAGCTTGTCCTGACGACTGCCTACCGGTTCGCGTCCTTAGAAGCAAATTATGAAGGTGATGTTCTGATCAAAAAGGAACATCTCGATCGGGCGCTCGAGGACTTCATACCAACTTCGCGCGACCAGGAATCTATCGATGAAATGACTCTGGTGGCTTTGAACGAATGCAGGTCGAGACGTTTGCTTCCGGAAGGACACGAACAGATTCGCCAGGGGATTTTGGAGAGAAGTATTCGTGGATCGTGATCATGATCGTAATCGTAATCATGATCCTGAATCGTAATCTTCGGTCCTGAATTCTATTAATAAAAGGATGATGATTGGCGATTAAGATCAACGATCATGATCACGATTACGATCCACGATTATTTATGATATGGTTGAACGCTACATTTTTACCAAGGAGTCACTCGAATGCAGATTTTAGCCAAGGCGCCCACCCGCATTGATTTATCCGGCGGAACGCTGGACATTTGGCCTCTTTACCTTTTTGTCGGGGAAGCTACCACCATTAATCTTGCTATTAATTTGTACGCAACCGCAAAACTCGAGCCCCTTCCCGGGACAAAAATCAGCATCGTTTCGAAAGATCAGAAAGCCACACAGGAAGCTGCAAGTTTCAATGAGCTCAATCACGATAGCAATCTTGGACTGGTTACGCGCTTGATTCAGCACTTTTCGCCGGAGCAGGGCTTCCAGCTTGAAACCGATTGTCAGGCGCCCGCTGGCGCAGGTCTTGGCGGCTCCTCCTCCCTTGCCATTGCGGTCTGCGGCGCCTTAAACGAATTCACAGGCAAAAATTATTCTCCCGAGCAATTGATTCGCGTTGCTCGCGATGTGGAAGCACAGGTTCTCGGGATTCCAACAGGAAGACAGGATTACTACGCAGCAATGTTTGGAGGTTTTAACGCCTGGCATTTTCGCGTTGAGAAAGTCGAACGAGAAGCGTACCAGGTTTCCCCGGATGAGCTTCGGGAACGATTGCTCCTTTTTTACAGCGGCCAGCGGCGTTCGTCCGGCATGAACAACTGGCAGATCATCAAGAATCGCATCGATGGTGATTCGAATACTGTAGAAATGCTGCAGATGATCAAGCAGGAAACGGAAAAATTGCACAAAGCACTGAAGGAGGAAGATTGGGGAGAGGCTTATGAAGCGATCCACCACGAATGGATGGCTCGCAAAAGACTGGCCCCCTCGATCACGACCCCTGAGATTGAGGAATTAATCGAATTCGGTATCACCAATGGATCTCGCACCGGGCGAGTCTGTGGAGCCGGTGGCGGGGGATGTGTTGTTTTCGTCATCGACAATTTCACGCGACAATATCTTTACGATCTGGCCAAGGGAAAGAAATATCACGTTCTGGATTTTGAAGTCGCGCAAGACGGTCTCTCAGTCCAAACAAGCTAAATGCAAATCGTTTACACGGGCGAACAGGCAGTAGTACTATCAGTATCGTACGATAAGACGCGCGACTGCGTCGCTGCCATCCGCCGCATGGTTCAATTCATCCGTGAGCATCCGCATGACGCTGTTACCTCCTGCCGCGCAGGGCTGGATTCGCTTTTAATCGAATATTTGCCGGATGCTTCTTTCCCGGCGTGGCTTCAATCTCTCTCTGGACTTGAAGGCGATTCTTCCGTTATGGAGAGCGATGAGGAAGTCTGTATTGTTCCGATTTGTTATGATTTTGGATATGACATCGCGAAGATTTGCGCAGAAAAAGGCTTAAACGCGGAGGAGATCATTCAAATTCATTCGGAGACCGAATATCAGGTATGGATGATCGGTTTCATGCCTGGATTTCCTTACATGGGAGAGCTTCCTGCCCAATTGCAGCTGGAGAGAAAAAAGAATCCCGATCCGGTGGTTCCGGCGGGATCGGTCGCAATTGCAGAAGAGTATGTCGGCATCTACCCGTTTGATTCACCGGGGGGCTGGCACGTCATTGGAAGAACGCCCTGGAAGATTCTGGATTACAGTAGAAATGTACCCTGGATATTTAAATATGGAATGAAGGTCAGGTTCCAGCCAATTTCGACTCAAGAGTACGAAAGGACAAAACAATGAAACAGCTTGCGATCGATTTGAACTCGGATGTTGGGGAAGGTTTCGGGCCTTACAGAATTGGAAACGACGAAGAAATCTTTCCTTATATTACTTCCGCAAATATCGGATGTGGTTTTCATGCCGGAGATCCCACCACAATCAGAAAAACACTGGATCTCGCAGCCAGACATAACGTCGCTGTGGGCGCGCATCCCGGCTATCCTGACCGTTTGCACTTCGGTCGTATTCCTATGACGATTCCTCCTGAAGAAGTTGTAGACATGATCCTCTATCAAATGGGTGCGCTTCAGTTGATGGCAGAAAGAGCGGGGCTCAAATTGCAGCATGTGAAATTGCACGGAGCGCTCTATCATTCGGCCGCGGAAGACCGGAGACTTGCAGAAATGTTTTTGGATGCCATCGTGCGCCTCGTGCATCCCCCCATTGTTTTGGGACCGCCCGGTTCTCTTTTGCAGACGGAAGCGGAAGAGCGTGGACTCGATTTTGCGGCCGAAGGTTTCGCTGACCGTATTTATGGAGAGGAAGGGAAGCTGATGCCGCGAAACAGCAAGCAGCCGAGTACGATTTCCGATCCAGCGCTGGCTGCTGAGCAGGCGCTCCAACTGGTGAGGGAACGGAAGGTGCAAACCGTTTCGGGCAAGAGAATCGAATTAAAAGTGAGTACGATCTGCATTCACGGCGATACTCCGGGAGCAGCAAAAATCGCTCGCGTGGTGTATGAAAAACTGCAACAGGCTAAGATCTCGATCCAATCACTAAAAAACATTATTGATTGATTGAACCGCCAAGACGGCAAGAACGCCCAAGAAAAAGTTCCAATTCCGATCTTGGCGAACTTGGCGCCTTGGCGGTTAAATTCATGATCGAAGTGGTGCAACCCGGAATGCTTACGACCATTCAAGATTCCGGGCGGAAGGGATTTGAAGCATACGGAGTTCCGGTGTCGGGCCCCTTTGATCCTTTTCTTGCGGCAATGGCGAACAGACTTTGCGGGAATCCGCTTGATGCGCCTGTGTTTGAATTTGCCATGATCGGTCCCACATTGCATTTTCATGAAAAAAGAATAGTTGCTCTTTGCGGGCTCAGCGTTCAGTATGAGCTGCAGGGGCAGACAGTCCCGTTACTCACCTCAACCGAAGTTCCGGCTGAATCTGTTTTGAAATTTGTGAGCATGGAGGGATGGTACGGATATCTTGCAATTGCAGGTGGAATCGAGACGGAGAGTGTTCTGTCCAGTGTTTCTACATATCTTGCCGGCGGAATTGGGAAACGTTTGGAGAAAGGTCAAATGCTGAAGACCGGGCCTGAGCCCGGCGGCGGATCTGCGCTGCGTTCTGTTTCGTGGTCCTATCCGCTGGAACCGGTGTTGTATTTGTTACCGGCGCAACACAGTTCACATTTCAGCGCCAGAGAGCGTCAGAAGATCAGGGAGCACAATTACAAGATCAGTCCGCAATCGAATCGAATGGGAATTCGATTGGAAGGCGCTGCCATTGATCCGCCGGTGATTCGCAGATCGGCGCCGGCGCTTACCGGAACTGTGCAAATTCCGCGATCCGGCTTTCCGATCATTCTGGGTCCTGAAGGGCCAACAACCGGTGGCTATGCTCAGATGGGCGTGATCAGCCGCGCTTCCTGGACTCTCCTGGCGGGAAAAAGGCCAGGATCAGCAATTCGCTTCGAATGGACGGATCCGGAAACCGCCCGGCACTGGTGGAATGACAGGCAGGACTTGTTGCGTGCATCCTTATGAAACCACTGCCCAATTCCTTCTATGCGCGTAATACTATAACAGTAGCAAGAGAATTGCTGGGAAAATTCCTTGTGCGGCAAGAGGGAACGCACAAGTGGACCGGCCGGATTGTGGAGGTGGAAGCGTACATCGGCGAGGACGATCCCGCTTGCCACGCTTTTCATGGGTTCACTCCACGCACTCAGATCATGTACGGCCCACCCGGACATGCGTATGTTTACTTCACGTACGGCATGTATTTCATGTTGAATGTTGTTACCGAGAAGGAAGGTTTTCCGGCGGCGGTGTTGATCCGCGCGGTAGAACCGGTCTCCGGTTTTTCCAGCAAGGATCCTAAGCCGGCGAGTGGGCCAGGTAAACTCTGCAGGTCGATGGAAATTGATAAAACGCTCAATGGAGTTTCCCTGCAATCGAGCGAACTTTACTTAACCAAAAATCCCGGCAAGCAGCCGAAAATGGGCATCCGCTGGTCATCACGGATCGGGATTACCGAGGGCGCCGATAAACTCTGGCGAGCTTACCTGTACGGAAATCCTCATGTTTCCCGTAAATCAAACCCTCTGGACTCCCTCGAACCCTCTCCAATCTGAGAATCTTGGATCGTAATCGTTATCGTGATCGTAATCAAAAATCGTAATCGCAATGCGATGTCCGACGGACGAACTGAAGATTCCGGTTAAGATCAAGATTACGATTATGATCCACGATATTACCATCTTGCATCCTTTTGGGACCCTCTTTATAATGAGGTGCTTGCGAAGAGACGGCCTACCCTCAGGCAAAAAAAATTGTAGATTTCATAATTCGGAGGACAATTCAATATGCAGTACAAAAAACTCTCGTGCTACGCTCTGTTTCTGATTGCGATTACGATTTACGCCTGTGGTGGCGGCGAGGAAAAACCGGCGGCACCATCCCCCGGCGCGCCTGCGCCTTCAGCGGCGGCCCCTTCGGGCAACGCTTTTGATCCGTCTAAAGCGACAGCTACGGTCACCGGCAAAGTGACGTTTGACGGGGGAAAACCTGTGCTTGCGAAGCTTCCGTTAACTCCGGAATGCAAGCAGGTACATCCAGGCGAAGCGATGGAACAATCCGTGGAATTGAACGCGGATAATACTCTGCAACATGTTCTGGTTTATGTGAAATCCGGCGCGGATAAGTGGACCTATACCACTCCAACCGACCCGATTGTGCTGGATCAGGTCGGCTGCCAGTACAAACCTCATGTAGTATCCTTGATGGCGAATCAGCCATTGAAAATCCGGAACAGCGATCCGTTCCTTCACAACATTCATCCGCTGCCAAAGAACAATCCCCAGTTCAATCTCGGACAACCGGTCAAGGGCATGGAAACCGAAAAGAGTTTTGCAACTCCTGAGGTGGCGATCCCGGTGAAATGCGACGTCCATCGATGGATGTCCTCTTACATCGCCGTTCTCAGCCATCCCTTCCACAACATTACTGCTGCAGCCGGCACCTATACAATTAAGCTGCCCGCCGGCACATTTACATTGGAAGCCTGGCATGAGAAATTTGGAACGCAGACTCAGGACGTAACCGTAGCAGATGGTCAGAGTCAAGAAGTAAACTTTACGTTCAAAGCGTCTTAAGAATACATTGGTTCTTCGTATTTACTCCGGAGGGCAAGCGCGGTTTGGCCTTCCGGTTGTGAGGAGGGTAAATGAATCCTGGAACCTGGAGAGACTGGCTCCCTTATCCACCCAACCTTTCCGAACATGGTCCTGGAGTTGATCAGCTAAACACTTACGTCCATTACCTCATGTTCGTTATGTTCATCGCATGGGCAATCTATTTTGTTTATTGCCTGATCCACTTTCGGAAAAGGGAAGGACACAAGGCTGTTTACAATCCGGCCAAAGGCAAACTTGCAAAAGTCTCTGAGGTCGGAGTTATCTTAGCGGAAGCGATTTTGCTTATCGCTCTGTCCATGCCGGCCTGGGCCGCTTATAAGAAGAATTTTCCTTCACGTGAAGAAGCGTTGAACGTTCGCGTGATCGGGGAGCAGTTTGCATGGAATTTTCACTATCCGGGAAATGATGGAGTTTTCGGGAGGACCGATCCAAAATTGATGAACAACACCGGTAATTCGTTAGGTATTGATATGTCGGATCCTCATGCCAAAGATGACATCATTACGCTCAACGAGTTTCACGTCCCTCTGAATAAGCCGGTGATCGTCGATATCAGCTCAAAGGACGTGATTCATAGTTTCACAATCAATGTATTGCGAGTAAAACAGGATGCAGTTCCCGGGATGGTAATTCCGATTCATTTCAAAGCGGTGTCAGGAGTCGGCGCGCATGAAATTACGTGCGCACAGCTTTGCGGGTTGGGGCATTACCGGATGCAAGGTTTTGTTTATATCGATACATCCGAACAATATGCGCAGTGGCATGCGCAAAAGGAAAGTGAACTTCAAGGAGCAAGTCAATGAGCGAAGTTGTTAACCATCATCCCGTTCATGAAGCTCATCACGAAGAGCTCGGATTTTTGCGAAAGTATGTTTTCTCCACAGATCACAAAGTGATCGGAATTCAATACGGACTTACCGCACTGGTCTTTTTATTGTTTGGTTTTTCGCTGATCATGTTGCTTCGCTGGCAGCTCGCTTATCCTGGAAAACCGGTGATATGGCTGGGGAAAATTCTTGGAGAAAACTTTATGCCTGGTGGCATCATGTTGCCGGAATTTTACAACATGCTTGGCGCCATGCACGGTACAATCATGGTCTTTTTGGGGATTGTCCCGCTGGCTGTAGGCGCCTTCGGTAATTACGTGATGCCATTGCAAATCGGGGCACCAGATATGGCTTTTCCGAAAATCAACGCCGCCAGCTACTGGTTCTATTTTGTCGGTGGCGTGGTCATGCTGTATAGCTTCTTTGTTCCTGGAGGTCCTGCGCAAGGAGGGTGGACTTCTTATACGCCACTTGCGGATATCGCACCTGTTGGCCAAACCTGGTGGCTGGTAGGGATGGTTTTCCTGATCACCTCTTCGCTTCTTGGCTCCATTAATTTCATTGTTACCATCGTTCAAATGCGCACGAAAGGGCTTTCTTTCTGGCGACTTCCAGTTTTTGTCTGGGCTCAGTTTGTTACTGCATTTCTTCTTCTCCTTGCCTTTCCTCCACTCGAAGCTGCGGCGGTGTTGCAATTGATGGATCGTCTCGCGGGCACAAGTTTCTTCTTGCCAAGCGGTCTTGTGGTATCCGGCCAAATGATTCCGAACACCGGCGGCGGCAGCCCCCTGCTTTGGCAACATCTGTTCTGGTTCCTGGCGCATCCGGAAGTTTACGTTCTAATTCTTCCTGGAATGGGTATTGTCGCAGAAGTGATCGCGAACAATACACGTAAGCCGCTCTGGGGTTACAAAACGATTGTGTTCTCCATTCTTTTCATCGGTGGAATGTCCTTTACGGTATGGGCGCATCACATGTTTATGACCGGAATGGGAACAACCATGAGTACGTTTTTCCAGACAACCACGATGATCATTTCGATACCTTCGGTCATCATTCTCACATCGTTGTTGCTTAGCTTATGGGGCGCCTCGATCCGATTTACAACTCCCATGCTGTTTGCCATTGCATTTCTTCCGATGTTTGCCATCGGAGGATTGACCGGGCTTCCTCTCGGTCTTACAACTTCGGACATTCACCTGCACGATACCTGGTACGTGATCGGCCATTTCCACTATGTGGTTGCGCCAGGTACGATCTTCGCGCTCTTTGCAGGTATCTACTACTGGTATCCAAAAGTTACGGGCCGGATGTTGAACAGTGTTCTGGGAAAGATTCATTTCTGGCTTTCGCTGGTCTTCATGAATGGAGTATTTCTGCCGATGTTGATTCAAGGCATGGCAGGAATGAATCGTCGTTACTATGACCCCACAGCTACTCCCTGGGGAAAAGCAATGCAACCGTTTATGGAATTCATTTCCTGGTCCGCATGGTTACTTGCGATTTCTCAGATTCCTTTCGTCATTAATTTCTTCTGGAGCATGTGGAAGGGAAGGAAGGTTACATCCGATAATCCATGGGATGCTACAACGTTGGAATGGTCCGCGCCCACTCCTCCTCCGCATGGGAATTTCCCAACTCCGCCGGAAGTGTACCGGGAACCGTATGAGTACAGCGTTCCCGGCAAAGAGAAAGACTTTTCACCGCAGTTTATAAAGGAGGCGTGATGGAGATTCCGTATAGCGTTAAAGCAAATCCTGTTACCGGGATCCCGAATGGAAAATTTGGCATCTGGCTTTTTCTTGCTTCAGAAGTGATGCTCTTCGGCGCGTTGTTTTCCAGTTACGTGCTGTTGCGCGTGGGAGCCGATGTATGGCCTCATGGAAGAGATGTAGGACTTTCTATTCCGCTTGCGACACTCAACACAATGGTCCTGATTGCCTCTTCCGTGACGATGGTTATGGCGTGGGCTTCTTTAAAAATGGATCAATTCAAGAAATTCAGACTTTATCTGGGACTCACGATTCTTCTTGCGTTTGGGTTTCTTGTGGTGAAGTACTTTGAATATACAGCAAAGTTCCACCATGAAATCTATCCGAGCACCAGTACGTTTTTTGCTATTTACTTTACGTTGACAGGATTGCATGGTCTTCACGTTATTGGTGGAATCATTGTAAACAGTTATCTCTGGGGACCTGGAGCCAAAGTGTGGAGATCCGAGCCGGATCGATTCGCAAACCGGATTGAGTATGCCGGCTTGTACTGGCATTTTGTGGATCTTGTATGGATCTTTCTGTTTCCGGTTCTTTATCTTTTATAGGAGGGGACATGAGCGCAGATTCCGCCGAAGAAATCCGAAAACATGTAAAAGTTTATATCACAGTGTTTGCTGCTTTAGCGGCCTTGACGATTATCACGGTAGGGATTTCCTATTTGCACCTACCGGCGTTCTGGGCAATTACGTTTGCGCTGCTCGTCGCGACGGTGAAGGGATCGCTTGTGGCCTGTTATTTCATGCATTTGATCTCTGAAAGAGCGATTATTTTTTGGGTCTTGATTGTTTGTCTGATTTTCTTTGCTCATTTGCTATTGCTTCCGGTGGCAACATCGAGCCATTATTGATTTTAGGATGTCTTTAAAAGCGTTTCACGTATTCTTCATCATCGTATCGATTTTGCTGACAGGATGGTTTGGATGGTGGGGCGTGAACAGTTACAGGCAAAGCGGAGATTGGACGCACCTGCTTATGGGGCTCGGTTCCGTGGTTGCAACGATTTTGCTCTTATTCTATTTCCGTTGGTTTATGCGGAAATTAAAAAACGAGAGTTATTTATGAGTTTTATGAGGATTGTTTTGCGAGTGCTGCTTCTAGTTGCTCTCGCTACACTTTTGATGCAAGATGCCGGAGCCTGCGCTGTTTGCTTTGGCGATCCAAATTCCTCCATGACGCATGGCGCCAAGGCGGGCGTTGCCGTGTTACTCGGCGTGGTGGGCGTGGTTCTTTGCGGCATTGGCGGTGTGGCGTTTTACTGGATCCGCAGAGCGCGTCTGCTGCAGGTTCAGGCGGCCATGCGTGGCGAGTCCATAGAGTTGTAGTTTTTCAACGCAGAGGCCGCAGAGACCGCAGAGAAATAAAAAATTGTTGTCCCTGCGTTCTCGGCGATCTCTCCGTTAAAATTTTGCTATGTGGTTGAATCGATACTTGCGGTTTATGGTGTTGGCGACGTTGCTGTTGATTGTTGCCGGGGGACTGGTAACCAGCCAGGATTACGGACTTGCAGTTCCGGATTGGCCAAAGTCTTACGGAATGTGGTTTCCCCCGATGATTGGAGGTGTCTTCTACGAACATGGCCACAGAATGATCGCAGGCTTTGTGGGGATATTAACGGTTATTCTGACTGCATGGTTATGGTGGAAAGAGCCGCGTAAAGGAGTGCGTCTTTTCGGCACAGCGGCGTTACTTTCGGTGATTGCGCAAGCCATACTTGGAGGCATTACGGTCCTGTATTTTCTGCCTACCTGGGTTTCCACTGTGCATGCCACACTCGCGCAAACTTTCTTCTGTATGATCGTTTGCCTGGCCGTTTTTACATCGCGATGGTGGAAGGAGAACGGTACTCGCACTGGAAAACCTCCGGCTGGGAATCCAACCGGACGCTTTATCCTTGCTACCGGTTTGATCTACCTTCAGCTGATTCTGGGTTCCTGGATGAGGCATAGCAACGCTGCGCTTGCCATTCCTGATTTTCCGCTCGCTTTTGGCAAAATCATCCCGCCCTTCATGACTCCGGAAGTGGCGATCCATTTTGCACACCGCGTGGGCGCATTGCTTGTTTTAGCTATTATTAGTTGGAACCTATTAGTTGTAATAGGTTCGTATAGAAAGGAGCCCGTCCTTTTTCGGCCTTCTGTGGTGCTTATCCTGCTTGTGATGGTACAGATCACGCTGGGCGCCTTTACCGTTTGGACGAGAACGGGAGTCCTTTTTGCAACCGCGCATGTGATTGTCGGCGCTATTCTTCTTGGAGCCAGTCTCGTTCTGACTCTTCGGTCCTACAGAATTTTCCGGTCTCCGAAGGATCAAGCCGCTGCGGTCTGGCAGCCGGCGGTCAGAGCCATATGAAAACAAGCATCACCGCAGAGACGCAAAGACGCGGAGAAAAAAGTTCGCTCCTCCTTATCTCAGCGACTCGGCGTCTCTGCGGTGTTGCTCGAGCGGCGTTTCCGGAGTTTTTGAGTCTTACCAAGCCACGAATCACATTGCTGGTTGTTTGCACGACGCTTGTGGGTTTTTATCTTGGCGCTGCGGATACGGTTCCGGTTTGGTTACTGATCCACACCCTTTTTGGCACGGCATGGATTGCTGCCGGCGCGAGCGCGCTGAACATGGCATTTGAATGGGAACCGGATTCAAAAATGCGGCGCACGGAGAGTCGTCCCATTCCTTCCGGCCGGCTGTCTGTTCTGCAAGCAGTCTTTTTCGGCTCGATCCTCTGTTTGGCCGGCGCGCTCCATCTGTTGCTTCTGGTCAACTTACTCACCAGCATTCTTTCGGTGATTACCGCCGGCTTGTATCTTTTTGCTTATACGCCGCTAAAGAAGCGAACATCACTGTGCACTGTGGTCGGGGCGATTCCGGGAGCCATCCCTCCCATGATGGGTTGGACCGCTGTAAGAAACTCACTGGATTTTGAAGCATGGTGGCTTTTTGCAATCCTGTTTCTATGGCAATTACCTCATTTCCTTTCCATCGCCTGGCTTTACCGTGAAGACTATGAACGGGGCGGATTTCCCATGCTGCCCGTGGTCGATAAGGACGGAAGACAGACGAGCCGCCAAATTATTTTGGAAACTTTAGCTTTGCTTTGTATTACACTATTACCTGCCGCGCTGGGTGTTTTTGGACAGATATATTTTGTTGGCGCCTTTGTTCTTGGCGCTGTGTTTTTGTACATGGGTATCAGACTGGCGCGTATGAAAGATGCATTCTCCGCGCGGAGATTGCTGTTGACGTCGGTTGTCTATTTGCCGTGCTTGCTGATACTAATGATGCTTGCAAAGCAGAACTGAGCAAAACCGCCGAGTCGCAGAGTCGCAGAGATAGGATAGAGATAAAATATTCTCACTTTTCTCAGCGTCTCTGCGGTGCTGCTCTGGTTATTTAAAATCGGGTGGGAGGAATTGTATTTTCAAAGATGCTCAGTACCGGTGACCTACCTACCGTTAACGCATTGTTGAATTCTACGAGTGCGTTGTTTCTCGTGATTGGTTACCGTTTTATTCGCGCGAAGAAGGTGCAACAACATCGCGTGTGCATGGTGATTGCCTTTGTTGCTTCCATTCTTTTTCTTGGGTCGTATTTGACTTATCATGTGCTCGCAGGCTCCAAACCATTTCCCGGTGCCGGTCCCGCAAGAACCATTTACTTTTTGATTTTGATCAGCCACACGATTCTGGCAGCGGCAGTTCCTCCACTTGCTGTGATCACTCTTTACCGGGCGTGGAAGGGCCAGTTCGATAAACATCGAAGGATCGCGCGGTGGGGATTTCCGATATGGCTTTACGTTTCCATCACGGGGGTTTTGGTTTACTGGATGCTTTATCGCATGGACTGGTAGGGTGCTCTGATATGGCAAAAAAAGGCTCTAAAAAATTCATGAAAATGACTGCATCCCAGCAGTATGAGGGGCTGCAGTTTATCATGGATAAGATCCGCTCGAAAAAGCCTGTTGCGGACATCTTTCAGGAAATCGTCAACGAATTTCCAGCATCCTTTCCTTTTGTTCGGATTGACTATGATTCCGGATCGTGTGAGGCATTCAGAGAAATCGAAACAGCCGATTCGATTTCGCCGGATGCAACTTTCCTTTTTTACTTCCCGAACGGCGGCGGCGCACTGATTGTTGGTCACTCCGATCCTATTGTGAGACTGGATGACGGCCTTTCCCGGTGGCTGGAAAATGTAGCTACGGTCCTTGGTTTAGCTTTAAAATCAGCAGCTCTGCCAAAGCGGCATACGGATGACGAATACGAAAATCTGAAAGCGAACCTTCAAGCCGCCAAGGAGGAAGCGCACAATGAAATTGAAAGAGTAAAAGAAGAGGCTCAATTTCAAATCCGGCAGATAAAGGAGCAAACCGAAACAGGATTCCGCGAACAAGCACTCTGGGATGAGTTGACCCTGTTACCGAACTCAAAACTTTTCCCTCTTATGATGTCCCCTATGCTCGCTCACGCCAGAAGGAGCGCTGATTTAACTGCTGTGATGTTTCTGGAAATCGGGCGTCTTGATGAAATGACGAAAACGCATGGCTTTCATAATGCAGACAGAATCATCAAGCAGGCACTGGAGCTGATCATGAAGAATCTGCGGGAAGGAGATGTAGCTGTTCGCGCGGGAGCTAACAGGATTCTGTGGTCTCTTGGTGGACTTCGGAGCATTGAAGATACAGCAACCGTTGCAGAGAAAATGTTGCTCAGCTTGAGCCGGCCGCTGGAAGTTGACGGAAAACTGGTGAGTCTCTCCGGAAGCATCGGCATCAGTCTTTTTCCGGTGGATGGATCGGATCCTGAAACATTGATGAATCATGCCGAAATCGCGCTGGAGGTTTCCCGCAAAACGCCGGGCAATTCCATCCGGTTTTATTCCAGGGAAATGAACGAGAAGATCCGGACTTTCCTGGTATCACGGAAGGAATTAAAAGATGCCACGGCAAAACAAGAATTTGCTTTGCATTATCAACCGGTTGTCCGCTTTTCTTCCAATGAGGCAGAATCGGTGGAAGCTTTGATCCGGTGGAGGAAACCTCAGGGGCTCACAGTGTATCCGGGAAATTTTCTGGATCTGTCTGAGCAGATCGGGATTGCTTCGCAGCTGGATGAATGGATGATACGAACGGCCTGTCTCCAGCGAAATGTATGGGAAAAGGAAGGGCTTGGCTCACTGCGCGTTTCAGTGAATCTTTCACAGAATTTTTTTTGGGAAGGGGGAGTGGATAGGATTTCGCATATCCTGCGTGCCTCGGGAATGCGTCCTGATTTGCTGGAATTGGAAATTGCGGAAAAAGTGCTTTTAAAAGACGCAGAAAAGGTGATCAGCAGGCTGAAGGAATATTCAGATTTGGGAGTGAATTTGACAATTGATGATTTTGGAAGCATCGGTGGCTTGTTGATGAACTTGAGCCGGTATCAGGTTCAAGCAATCAAATTGTACCCCGGGCACATTCGTGGAATCACCCAGGAATCGGCTCAATCTGCCGTTGTAGCATCCACGCTTTTTCTTGCACACAGCTTGAAAATCCGCGTGATAGCAAAAGCTGTGGAAACGCAAAGCGAGCACTCCTATCTTGAGAAGCTCGGGTGTGATGGTTATCAGGGAAATCTCTTTAGCCCGGCACTTCCCAAGAATCTGTTAACGGAGTTTCTCAGAAAACAGCAGATGAAGGCGGCGCCCGCAACAGCTTCGACTGAATCAACGCAGCCGATGGAAG
This sequence comes from bacterium, assembly GCA_022616075.1. Lineage (NCBI taxonomy): Bacteria > bacterium. The sequence goes on along the minus strand of JAKEFK010000236.1, from coordinate 15,622 downwards.
TAGAGACACCCGAACAACCAATCATCGGAGAGCCGGCGTGGAAAGATGAGAGACCTTCCTATGTTATTACCTGTTTCAATTGTCAGACAAAGTTCAACGCGAATGAAGCTTCCTGGTGTTTATGCATAACTCCCGATTCAACGGTTGTTTGCCCTTCCTGTAAAAAATGTTTTTGCAGGGCAACGTTGGATTACAGGCACGGCGTTTGGGGCTCAGCTCCTGAATCTTTTTGGGACAGGAAGAATCGTTTCGTAGAAGAGAGTGGACCGGTTGTCACGAATCCGCCGCCTGACCAGGTCAAACACCCGTTGGTCCTTGTTGTAGACGATGAACCAGGCGTTCTGAAAGTGGCATCCCGGTTGATTCGCGGTCTTGGATATTCGGTGATCCTTGCACGAAACGGTGAGGAAGGATTACAGGTGGCAAAGGACTATAAACCGGAGCTTGTGATATCGGATGCACTCATGCCAAAACTCGATGGACGCGAGATGTGTTCGATGCTAAAGCGGGATCCGGTTACAGCCAGAATCAAAGCTGTAATCATGACTGCGTTCACGGGCGCGGCAAAATACAAAAGCTCTGTCATACGAGAATATCAATTCGACGAACATTTACAGAAACCGGTCGAGTACGACCGGCTCGTCACCGTCCTCCGCCGTTTCCTTGGGTAGCAAGACAAAGTAGCGTAGGCGTCCCGCCTGCGAGCTGCCGCAGACGAGACGTCCGCGCTACTTTGTTAACTATCCTTGGTGGACGATACCGCGTTTGAGCGCTTCCAGAATCGCCTGGCTGCGCGAGCTGACATTGAGTTTCATCAAAATATTTGCAACGTGAGTCTTCACGGTAGTTTCACTGAGATTCAGATCCGTTGCAATCTCCTTATTACTTTTGCCCTGCACCATGAGCCGAACGACATCCAATTCACGCGGAGTAAGCATATCGTTCAACATCCGGTCGGCCAGATTCGATGCGGCAGAGGGATGCAAATAACGGCGTCCCTCATATGCTTCACGGATTGCATAAAACAATTGATCAGGCGTGGAATCTTTGATGAGATAACCGAGAGCTCCTGACTGCAATGAGCGAAAGACATCTTCGCTTCCGCTGTAGACACTCAACACAAGCAGTTTTGCCTGAGGAAAGCTTTTCCGAATCCTTTCAATGACCTCTACCCCATGAATATCCGGCAAGGAAAGATCGATGAGTGTGACATCGGGGTTGGTTTTTTCAAATAATGACAGGGCTTCTTTGCCATGCGAGGCTTCTGCTACAACCGTCATGTCCGTTTCATGGGAAATCAGCATAACGAGTCCGGCGCGAACGACCGGATGATCATCCACAACCATAATTCGGATCTGTCTGGATGTCATAAGTTCGAACCGACCGGCACTGTATCTTTGAACATCGGCTCAAGCTGCACGGACAAAACGATGGTTGTGCCATGTTTGTCTTCACTGTGGATCGTCAAATTTGCTCCAATTTTTTGCGCCCTCTGCTGCATTCCGGAAAGTCCGAACCCGAAACGGGAATAACTTTGCAAATCTGTGGAATCAAAACCTTTCCCATCGTCCTTTACTTTCAGCTCTACCAGCTGGTCTTCGTACGTCAACGAGACGTAAATTTCTTTTGCGTCGCTGTGTTTAAGGGCGTTTGCGAATGCTTCCTGCGCCACACGCAAAACCGTTAACTCAATCTCTTTGGAAAGAACGCGTCTCCTTCCCATGAGCTGGCAACGAACCTGGATGGAAGTATCCGTGGACATTTGTTGCACAATTCTCTGCAGCGCTTCAAAGAGATCACCACGCTCCAGCAGCAGGGGATGCAGAGCAAATACCGACCTCCGTGTTTCTTCCAGGCTGTTTCTGCCCAGTTCACAAGCTGTCCGAATTTGATTGACAGCCTGAAGCGTCGAACGTTCCATCAACTTAATCGCATGTTCAAGGTGCACAATCATGGCGGCGATGCTCTGCGCAACATTGTCATGCAATTCCTGCGCAATTCTGTACCTTTCTTCCAGGACAGCCGTTTCTTCCGCTTTCTGGCGGATGGAGCTGACCCTTTCCTGAACTCTCATTTCAAGTACCTTTTTCTGGTTTACCAGACTGCGCAGGCGGACGCGCACAAGAAGAAAAGTCACCGCCACCAGCATCCCTAAGAAAACCGCCTTGAAGCTTGTTCTCTGATAAAAGTAGGGCAGTACTGAAAGTTTCAAACTGGCCGCAGATTCACTCCACACCCCATCATTGTTCGCGGCAAGAACGTGAAATACATAATTACCTGGAGGTATGTTCGTATAGAAGGCTGAACGCCGGTTTCCTGCATTCATCCAGTCTTTATCGACGCCTTCCAGTTTATATTTAAAGCGCACTCTCTGTGGAATCAATAGACTGAGACCCGTGTAGCGAAATTCGTAATTCGTTTTTCCAGGCTCAACGCGAATCGTTGAAGAATCCATCGAGACTCGTTGCTGGTCGATCAACACTTCTTCGATACGAGTCGGCGGTGAAACACTATTCTTGGCGATGTGATCCGGATGGACACGGACTGCGCCGTCGATTGTGGGAAACCACAAACTCCCATCGGCCGCCTGCCAGCCGGCCGGTTGAAATGCGCCGGTTGCTTCGCTGCTCCTCATCCCATCTTCAGGGCCGTAGACGGTGCACTGCAATAAGGGAATCAGTTTCTTCTCATACTTATCAAATTGATCCTTCTGAATGGAAAAGATTCCATAGTTGGAGCTCATCCAAAGAGTGTTGTGCCTGTCGCGCAAGATTTGATAAATGCGATCTTGAAACAAACCATCTTTGGAAGTGAAGGAGGAAAAGTTGCCATTACGTAGACGATTCAAACCTTGATCCGTTCCGATCCAAAGCGCGCCTTTTTCATCTTCTAAAATGGTCAGGACCATATTGTCTACAAGACCTTCTCTGCTTGTGTAGGTTTTGGTGCGGTTCTCTTGCAAAAGAGTTAGTCCGCGATTGGAACCGACCCAGAATTGGCCCTTGCTGTCTTCCAGGAAACAGCTGACTGAGGCGCGCCATGGATGTCTATCATCCGTAAAAGTATGAATCGTGTCTTGATCGTACCAGTTGATTCCGGAAACTGTGCCGATCCAAATGCGTCCTCTGGTGTCTTCGTAAAGCGCTTTTACATGGTTGGATACCAGACCATTCTTCATTGTCAAAGATCTGAATTGATTGTTTTCAAGAACCGCCAGGCCGTGTAGTGTACCGATCCACAATCGATTCTTGGTGTCATGCCACAAAGAATTCACAATATTACCCGGAAGTCCGTCGCTCACGGTGAAGGTCTGAATCGTTCCGTTTTTCAGACGGTTGAGACCCTTATCGGTTCCAATCCAAATTGTTCCATCAGGCTGTTGCAACACGGGTGTCACGAGTTTTCCGGAGAGACCTTCCAGAGTGGAAAAAGTTACAAACGGACCATCTTTCAGGCGGTTCAATCCGCCTGTTCCAATCCAGAGACTTCCTTCGCGATCTTCTGAAATGGAAATTACAAAATCCTGAAGAAGGCCGTCGGAGGTTGTGAAATTCTCTGCGCCCTGTTCATTGATTCGGAACAAACCACCGCCATAAGTGCCAACCCAAATGTTCTGGTGTTTATCCTCATGAAGGGAAGTGATCATCCATTTGCCGAGTTGAGGATCCGGATAGGGAGTCAGCACTCCGTTTTTCCAGGAAACGAGACCATCCTGTGTTCCAATCCAGAGAGTTCCATCCTTGCCTGGCGCCAATCCCCAGGCCGGACGAATTTTCATTCCGTTTTGGCTGGTTAGCAGCTCGAGCGATGCGCCGCGGATTTCATAGATTCCGGTTAAAGTTCCCGCCCATAGAATTCCGTTTTGTGATTTCAATGAGAAAACGGATGTGTTGTCGAGTCCTTTCACAAACTCAAAGGAATTGTTCCTGTTCCTCTTCATCAGTCCCCGATCGGTCCCGATCCAATGATTCCCTCGATCATCGATCGTTTGAGAAAGTACGCGTGAAACTCCTTCAACAGGAATTTGTTTGACCTCATTGTTATGGAATGCATTCATTCCGCCATGCGTTCCAATCCAAAGAGTTCCCTCAGAATCTTCGAGCAGGGTCAAAATCGCATTGCGCCTGCCTTCAAACTCCTTAGTGTTTTTTCGGTTGAAGAACGTAAAGCGAACACCGTCAAAACGCGCCAGACCTTCATCCGTTCCGATCCAAAGATAGCCGTCGCGCGTTTGGTGGATGGTGTTCACCCAGCCTGCAAGAGGGGGGAGTCTTGGCCAGGGATCATTTACGTACTGCGTAATGTGTTTTGAAGGATCCAACGCATAAACGGGAAGCAGCGGCAAGAGCAAGAGGATCAATCCCGAGACCAGTTTCTGCATACTTTCTACGAATAATACTAGCCTTTGCCGGTGCATTCTTCATCCAAAAGAAGGAGACGTTTTCGTGGTCTCCGAGTCGTTGACGACTACCCCAATTTTAGTTATCATTAACCTTCTTTTTATTCGGAGGAAAGAGTATGGCATATACGATTGCCGAGCCTTGCATTGGTACTAAAGATACTGCTTGTGTTGATGTTTGTCCCGTCGATTGCATTCATCCCCGTAAGGATGAAGAGAATTTTGAACCTGAGACGCAGCTTTACATCAATCCCGACGAGTGTATTGATTGCGGGGCCTGTGTTCCTGCCTGCCCGGTTCAGGCCATTTTCCCGAACGAAGATGTGCCGGACAAGTGGCAATCCTACATAGATATTAACGCAAACTGGTTCAAGAAATAGTCATCCGCGTCAGATCAAATTCAGCGATTTTCCGACTTCTTCAAAAGTCGCGATTGCTTTGTCCAGTTGACTCTGCGTGTGGATTGCTGAGAGTTGCACTCGAATCCTGGCCTCTCCCTTAGGCACGACAGGATAGCTGAAACCAACCACAAAGATTCCGCGTTGATTCATTTGCCGCGCCATTTCAACTGTGCGTTTTTCATCTCCCAGCATAATGGGAACAATCGGATGAATTCCCGGTTTAATCTGGAATCCACGGCGGGTCATTTCCTCACGAAAATACTTTGTGTTTTCGGCGAGTTTGCGCACCAGCTCAGGATGTTGTTCCATCAGCTCAAATGCTTTCATGGTGCCATAAACGACCGGAGGCGCAACGCTGTTGGAAAACAGATAAGGTCGCGATCGCTGACGTAACATGGCAACGATTTCGGCCCGTCCGGAAGTAAAACCACCCGAGGCGCCCCCCATTGCTTTTCCCATCGTGCTTGTGATGATGTCGATGCGATTTTGCACTCCAAAATGTTCCGGTGTTCCTCTACCGGTGGGACCGAAGAAGCCGGTTGCATGCGAATCGTCCACCATGACCAGAGCATCATGACGCTCGGCAAGATCGCAGATATCTTTCAGAGGAGCAAGATCACCGTGCATGCTGAAAGCTCCATCTGTAGCGATCATTCGATATCGTGTTCCAGCGCTGTCTTGTAACTTGCCCTCAAGGTCATTCATGTCGGCATGCTGATAGACTTTGCGTTGCGCTTTGCAAAGCCTGACGCCGTCGATAATGCTTGCGTGATTCAGAGCGTCGCTGATGATCACGTCTTCAGGCCCTAGCAGTGTCTCGAACAAACCACCATTCGCGTCGAAGCATGAGCTGTACAGGATCGTGTCTTGAGTGCTCAGAAAATTGGAAATGGTTTTCTCCAAGTCTTTGTGTATATCTTGCGTGCCGCAAATGAACCGTACAGACGCCATGCCAAAACCGCGGGTATCCAGACCCGCTTTTACGGTGGAAATAATATCCGGATGATTCGCCAGTCCGAGATAGTTATTCGCACAGAAGTTAACCGTTTCTCCTGCATCTGTTTTGATCTGGGCCCCTTGCGGAGAATGGATAACTTTTTCTTCCTTGAATAGTCCTGTTTCCTTTAGATTAGCTAATTCCTTCTGTAAGAATTCTTTGATCGCACCGTAAGCCATGTTTTTAACTCCTGAACGCATGATAAGCGCGTTTCAATACTCCCGGTTTTGGATGACGCGTATTTTCTCCGAGCTGATCCAGAGTTCCCATAACATGAACCGGTTTCATGAGCTGATCCTGCAAACTTTTTTCGCGGCAAACCATCTCAATCAGTTCTTCCCAGATCCCTTCTCGTCCCGTAATCCCTGCGACAGTCAGGTCCTTTCCCTCGTATTTGAAGCGTAGCGTCTTCATATGGAATATGATTTCGTTTCCAGAGACCCCGTCAATGTAGAACTTGTCCCCGCTAAAGAGTCCGAAAAGGAGAATCACGCCACCATGTTTTGTTGTTTTGCAGCAAGCTTCGAAACCCTGGCCCTGTTTGCCCACCATATCGATCGTAACATCAAAAAGATTCCCAGCCGTAAAATCCCGGACGTTCTTTTCCAGGTTCACGGTGGGGTCGAAGATCTGATCGGCAATTTCCAGGGAGGAGGCAAACTTTTGGCGATAACTGTCCACTTCAAATGCTGCGATTCTGTGGATGTCCATGTGCCGCGCAAATACCTGTGCAAATAATCCATGAGGTCCACATCCGAAAATTCCAAGATCTTTGGGGTGCGCCATTTCTCTAGCACGTTTGATCAGGAAATAGTCATTCCCTATGGCTTCGAAAAGTGATGGCCAGAAATGATCTGAGATCAGTTCTCCCGGAACTCGATACGCACATTCAGCGGGAATGACCAGATATTCGGAATAGGCGCCATGAATGGGGGGCTCCAATTCTCCTTTCCGGATTTCCGGCCCCCACAATCCGATGATGCCCTGATCCGCTATGCCGGGAAGGTTGTAATGTGATTCGCCAGCTATCCGCTGTCCAGTGGAAAGATGCTTTACTTCACGACCCAGTTCGACGATTTCTCCGTAGAATTCATGACCAGGAATAATTCCATCCGGAACTTTTTTCAGTTCACCTTTGAAGAGAGATTCGTCCGTTCCGCAAACGGAGACTTTTTCCACTCGCACAAGAACTTGATTTAGGCCCGGCGAAGGGTCGGCAACCGTTCCTTCAAAAATGTGAATTCCCTGAGGATCAGTCTTCTCCTTCCTGTAGATCCATGCCCGCATTTGCTTGATATTCTATCAAAGTTTAAATTGCTATCATTACTCATGCGCAAAATTGTTCTGATCTTTGCTGTTATCGCCGCCCTGGGTGTTGCCGGGTATTTCTATTTTCAGAAAAGCGCCAGACCAGCCGTTGTTCGGAATGTGCTCTTGATCACGATCGATACGCTTCGCGCGGATCATCTTGGGATTTACGGATATGCGCCGGCGCAAACCCCGAATATCGATCGCCTCGGTGAACAGGGCGCTCTCTTTCAAAATGCGATCGCCGTGATTCCACTGACTTTACCTTCCCATTCTTCCATTATGACGGGCTACAACCCTTACGTTCACGGTGTCCGAGACAACGGCGGATTCTATCTGGATGACAAAGCGCAGACTCTGGCCGAGACCATGAAGGCAAGCGGCTTTCGCACCGGTGGCTTTATCAGCGCTTTTGTGCTGGATCGCCGGTGGGGAATTGCTCAGGGCTTTGATGAGTACTTCGACAACTTTGAGTTATCCAAGTACAAAACGGTCAGTCTCGATTCGGTGCAAAGACGGGGAGACGAGACTCTTCAACAGGCGCTCAACTGGATCAGCAAGAACAAAGATTCGCGATTTTTCGCGTGGGTGCATTTTTACGATCCTCATACTCCCTACGATCCCCCGGACCCGTTTCGCTCTGCTTCGAACACAAAAGGCAATGTCGGACTCTACGACGGAGAAATCTCTTACTCTGACAATTTGATCGGGCGCATCCGAGAACAGCTCGAACAAAATGATCTGTTGAATACTACACTTGTAATACTAACAGCGGATCATGGGGAATCGCTGGGAGAACATGAGGAATCCGGCCACGGGTTTTTCATTTATGACGCTACGATGAGGGTTCCGTTGATCATCAGAATGCCCGGGGCAAAACCTGTCAGGGTAAAGGATCAGGTTCGCAGCATCGATCTCTTTGCAACGATTTGTGATGCGACCGGCGTATCGGCCAAAGCGGGGGAAGGCACAAGTCTCATGCCACTCGTTCACGGCCGGCCGATGAACAAACACTTGGTAGCTTACAGTGAGTCCTACTATCCTCGTTTTCATTATGGCTGGAGTGAACTGAAAGCTCTACGCACAAATGAATATAAGTACATTCAGGCTCCTGATCGCGAGCTTTACCGTCTCACCGAAGATTCCACCGAAAGGCTCAACCTGTATACGCGAGAGCAAAAGCGAGCGCAGCCTTTTGAATCGGAGCTCGCAACGATGCTTGCAAATTTTGCGACGGTAAAAGGGCCGCAGACCATGGATGACGATTCACTCGAAAAACTGCAGGCATTGGGTTACATCGGGTATGTAGCCCAAACTCATACGTCGGAATCCGGAATTTTGCCTGACCCGAAACTAAAAATCCGGCTTTACAACCGGATCAAGCTCGCGCAGTCGTTTTCAGCCGAGGGGAAACTAACCGATGCGTTTAATAACATCCAGCGAGTTCTCCAGGAGGATGACCGGATCCTGGAAGCACATCTTGTATTAGGAAATATTTACGAAAAGCAGAAGAAGCATACTTTGGCCCGTGAAAGTTTTCAGAGTGCGTTGAAATACAATGCCGATTATGTTCCTGCGATTTTTGCGCTGGCAAGAGTGTACAAAGAGGAAGGAAATTTTGAAGCGGCGAAAGCAGGTTTTCAGCATTTAATGCAGAAAGATCCAAGAGATTCAAAAGCTTATTTCAATCTGGCTGATATAGCTCTGGATGAGAAGGATTTTGAACTGGCTCTCTCTTATTTCAAGAAGGTTGTGGAACTGGATCCCGAGCAAGCCATCTCGCGAAACCGGCTTGGCGCATGTTTTGTGGAATTAAAAAAGTACGACGCAGCCATTCCCGAATTACAGAAAGCCCTTCAATTGAACCCGCGAATTCCGAATGCGCATTTCAATCTGGCATTGGTGCATGAAGAACATCAGGATCTGGAACAGGCGGGAACGGAATACCGGAAGGAACTCGAACTGTTTCCGGAATCGTATCCGGCAAATTTTAATTTAAGCCGCGTTTATCGCAAGCAGGGAAGACGTCTCGAGGAACGTTCTGAGCTGGAAGCCTGCATTCGTTCCAAACCTGATTTTGGCATCGCGTATTTGTATCTGGCGAAGAATCTAATGGATACAGGGGGAGACATTCTCCAAGCAAAAACCTTCGCCGAGGAAGGGATGCAGAAGCTGCAGGAAAAGTCGCAGCTTCCCTTTGGACACTTTCTTCTGGCAGATATCTACAATCGTCTGGGGAAACCGCGCGAAGCGATGCAGCATGTGCAGCAAGCCCGCGCAGCAGCTTCTTGAAACCACAGATGAACACAGATAAACACAGATGGTAAAGCTAATTTTTATCGGTGTTCAGCTGTGTTCATCTGTGGTTGCTTCAAAGATTAGCGCTTCTTGCCGCCCCGTGCCATTTTCGTGCGGGCTACGTCCCCATCCTTATCAATGAAGTACATGTAACCAGCTTCTTTTTTGACCGCTGTCTTCGCTACTTTCTCCGTTTTGCCTTTCTGGGACTTGCTGTGTCCTCGTACCATCGGGGCGCGGCTTATGTCACCATCCGCATCCAAAAAATACAAATATCCGGATTCCCGTTTCACTCCTGCGCGATTCACTTTTTCTTGTGCCATTCTCTTCTCCTTTTTTACTCATAATGAAGTAACTATTTCTCTGCCTTACAAAAAGGCAATGTAATATTAATAACACTCCGTTCTCGAGAGTCAAGCACCTATTTTCATGTTAAAATGGCGGGCTACAGGAGGGAACCCCATTGTGAGCGCTTCTAAAAGTGAAATGGAAAAGTTTGCCGCACGAACGCCAAAAAGCAAGGCGGCACTGGAGAACGGTAGAAAATACATTCCTCTTGGGGTCACAAGCAATTTTCGGTACTATCCTCCGCATCCCATCTTTGTGGATCATGCCTCGGGGGGCAGATTCTGGGATCTGGATGGAAATGAATATCTCGACCACAATCTCTGTTTTGGCGTATTGATGGCGGGTCATGCGCATCCAGCTATATTGAAGGCCGTTTCTGACCAGTTTGAAAAAGGAACGATGTACGGAATGCCATACGAGTTGGAGCAGAAATTTGCCGAGGAATTGTGCCGGCGCTTTCCGATTGAAAGAGTCAGATTTGCAAATTCGGGTACGGAAGCCACGATGCATGCGATTCGTGTTGCCCGCGGGTTTACCGGTCGCGAGAAAATCATCAAGATGGAAGGTTGTTATCATGGTGTGCACGATTCCGTCCTGATCAGTTACAAGCCTGACGTCAAAAAAGCGGGCGATCCGAAGAATCCAGTAATGGTAAAAGCCTCTGAAGGGATACCTGATGGCACTGCAGCAAATACGGTGCCCTGTACGTTCAACGATCTTGAGGCTTTGCAAAATTGTTTTCGAAAACATCCCGGCCAGGTTGCCGCAGTGATTCTGGAACCGATTCCGATGAATATCGGAGTGTGCATGCCGGAAAAAGGATATTTGCAGGCCGTACACCGGATGTGTCAGGAAAATGGATCCTTGTTCATCATGGATGAAGTGAAGACCGGCGTGAAACTGGCCCGTGGGGGCGCGTGTGAGTATTTCAATGTCAGACCTGACCTCATTTGTCTCGCGAAAGCGATTGGGGGTGGTTTTCCGATGGCTGCTTTTGGTGGCCGGAAGGATGTGCTCGAAGTGCTTGATCGTGGAATCGTATTTCATGCGGGAACTTACAATTCAAATGCTGTGGGTGTCGCAGCAGGTCTTGCCATGCTGACGAAAGTGCTGACAGACGACGTTTATCCGCGGCTGAGTAAGCTGAATCAAATGTTGATCGACGGTTACAATGACATCCTTAAAAAGGAAGGACTGAAAGGATACGCTGCAGGCGCGGGAGTGAATGGAACTGTTCAATTTGCTTCCAGGGAAATTAAAAACTACCGCGACTGGCTGGAAGTGGATGCAGAAATGTGGAAAGTCTGGTGGTACGGGATGCTGAATCGCGGAGTAATGACGCAGGCCTATGCGTGGGACGAGCAATGGACTCTTTGCGTGGCTCACACCGAAAAGGACATTGAGTTTCATCTTGAGAAATTCCGTGAACTCGTGCCTTTGTTGAAACAAACCCAAGGATGAAGGACAAGACAAACCGTGTAGGGGCGACCCTTGTGGTCGCCCGCGAAGGGCAGGGACAAGCCCTGCCTCTACCTGCATGACATCACCTCATCTAAAGCGGGAGCTTGGACTCTTTGATCTCACGCTTCTTCTTGTTGTTGCGGTTGTAAACGTCAACATACTTCCTCGAATTGCGGGCGAAGGCTGGCGTTCCATGACTTTATGGCTGCTGGCCTTTGTCCTTTTCCTCATACCGTGTGGCATCGCCGTCGCGCAGTTCGGGAAGCGTTTTCCGGGAGAAGGTGGAATCTACATCTGGACGCGTGAAATGTTCGGAGATTTTCATGCGTTTATCTCCGGATGGTGCTACTGGACCAACAATCTTTTTTATTTCCCTTCGGTGCTTTTCATTTTGGTGGGAGTTCTTGTTTATGCAGGAGGCACTGACTCGGCCAGCCTTGCTGAAGGAAGTAATTTTATTGCAATCGCTTCGCTTTCCTTTCTGTGGCTTATCACGTTTTTACACATTCGTGGATTAGGAGTAGGGAAGTGGCTGAACAACATCGGCGCATTCGGGACGTGGATCACATTTGTGATACTGCTGATTGCGGGTTTCTTGATGCTTCGCAGAAACGGCGTTGCTGCAACGCCATTTGAACTTCGCGCGCTCGTCCCTTCCTTTACGGATTACGGAGGTTTTTCCGCTCTAAGCATTGTGATGTATTCGCTTGTCGGATTGGAGCTTGGCTCCGTGATGGGAGACGAAATCAAAAATCCGGAGGCAATGGTTGGCCGCGCTGCTTTCTGGGGAGGAACAATCAGCATTCTTCTGTATATGATCGGAACTGCAGCGCTCTTAATCGCAATGCCTTCGTCAGAAGTGGGAGCAATTCAGGGAATGATGCAGGCAGTAACTACGGTGGCTTCCGCGCTCGGAGCGAGTGGAATCATTCCTTTCGTTGCAATACTGATCTCAACGGCTGTACTCGGCATCTGCTCGGCTTGGATGTCCGGTGCTGCCAGAATTCCGTTCGTAATGGGGTTAAGCGTTTATTTGCCGCCGGCATTAGGGAAAACACATCCGCGCTGGAACACTCCGTATATAGCGTTACTCGTCCAGGCAGTGATTTCGAGTTGCCTCATCCTGCTTTCACTCTATGGTACGAATGTGCGAGAGGCTTATGAGAAACTGTTGAGCAGCTCGGTTGTAATTCAACTCATTCCATTTCTCTATCTGTTCGCCGGTCTCTGGAAGCTGGAAACGAATCGAGTCTGGGCCGCGCTGGGATTCGTCGCTACCGCCCTTGGAGCGATTCTGGTATTCGTTCCGTCATCAGGAGTCGAGAATCCCACACGATTTTTGCTGGAAGTTTCCGTAAGTCTTGTCGTCATGATCGGTCTGGCTGTGTTGTTGTATTTCTGGGGTAGTCGAAAAGCGAAATAGTTTTGATCCGGTTTGACAAACCGTATTTCATGAAGTAAGAAGGAAGTACGACTAGTCAAATAGCCAACGAAAAAGGAGTTTTTATGGCAGCTAAGACTTACAAAATGTATATCAATGGTGAATTTGTTAATGGTCATTCAGGAAAAACGTTTGAAGCGTTGAATCCTGCGAATCAGGAAGTTATCGGCCTTGTGCCGGAAGGGGATCGCGAAGATGTCAATCGCGCGGTTGCAGCGGCGCGGCGGTGTTTCGATTCCGGTGATTGGCCCGGCAAAACTCATCAAGAGCGCGGACGAACCCTCTTGAAACTGGCGGATGTCATCCGGAATCGATCGGCTGAGCTTGCTCGTTTGGAATGTTTGAACAATGGAAAACCGATCGTTGAAGCGGAAGGGGATATCGGAGATGTTGCCACCTGTTTTGAATATTACGGAGGGCTTGCTACAAAGATCCATGGCGAAGTGCTACCGGTTCCGGACAACGCGCTCAGCCTGGCGCTCAAAGAACCGATCGGTGTTGCCGGACAAATCATTCCGTGGAACTACCCGTTGTTGATGGCCGCATGGAAACTCGCGCCGGCATTGGCGGCCGGGTGCACTTGCGTGTTGAAACCAGCCGAGCAGACTCCACTTTCCATTTTGGAACTGGCCTCCAGTTTCGGCGATGTGGGTTTTCCCCCTGGCGCTGTAAACATCGTAACGGGTTTTGGGGAAGCAGGACATGAAATTGTGGTTCATCCGGATGTGGACAAAATTGCATTTACAGGGTCTGTTGCCGTAGGAAAGATGATTATGAAGAACGCCGCTGACACTCTAAAGCGTGTGACACTGGAGCTCGGTGGCAAATCACCAAATATCTTTTTTGCGGACGCGGACTTTGAAGCCGCCGTGGATGGAGCCCTGTTTGGAGTTTTCATCAATCAGGGTGAAGTTTGTTCGGCAGGAAGCCGGATTCTCGTTCAAAAATCGATTTACGATCGTTTCGTTGAGAGGATGACTCAGAAGGCGCGTAACATCAAGCTCGGTTCCGGGTTGGATCGCGAAACAAAAATGGGTCCGCTGATCAATAAGGAACAGATGGATCGCGTGCTTCATTTTATGGAAATAGCGAAGAAGGAAAAACTGAAAGTCGCCATTGGAGGCGATCTTGCGCGCGAAGGCGAGCTTGCGAAAGGTTTTTTTGTGCAACCAACAATTTATTACGATGTAGACAATCGTTCTACGTTAGGTCAAGAAGAAGTATTTGGTCCGGTTGCTTCGGTAATTCCATTTGAAGATGAAGCAGACGCTGTTCGGATCGCAAACGATTCAAAATATGGATTGGCCGCAGCGGTTTGGACGCGAGATATTTATAAGGCGATCCGCACTGTGAAACAGCTGAAAGCCGGAATTGTTTGGGTCAATCACATGCAGCCGACTTATGTTGAAGCTCCGTGGGGGGGATATAAACAATCCGGTTTCGGTCGTGAACTCGGCCACTGGGGAATCGAAGAATATCTCGAAACGAAACAGGTCTACATCAACTTGAACGAACAACCAATCGGTTGGTATTAAGGAGCGCAGGCTGAGCTTGTTGAAAAATCCAGGCGGTCCTGGTGGAGCGCGGGCATCTTGCCCGCAAAATGCTTGTCGCGCAAACAAGTTTTTGCGGACTGGAAGTCCGCGCTCCAACTGATTTTTCGACAAGCTCAGCTTTTAGCCTGCAGTGCGCCTTTGTAGTTTTGCAGGTTTATGGGAGAATCAAATCTACTGGACGAAGGAATGTTTGCTCTTTGGAGGCATGATGAGAACGAGATACAGAATCCTAGCTACTCTCTTCCTTCTATTGATTACGACGTTTGCTCAAGCCCAGCGCATTACCGGATCCATCAAAGGGGACGTCACCGATGAAGAAGGCGGACCTCTCCCGGGCGTAACAGTTACTCTGGAAAGCGATGCTTTGATCGGAGGTCCACAGGTGATTACCACCAGCGGAGATGGTGGTTACCGTTTTCCTGCGTTGCCGCCTGGGACATACTCTCTGACCTTCGAAATGGGTGGCTTTCAAACCATTGTTCACGATCAGGTTCGTGTAGTGTTAGGAAGCACCGTTGAGCAGAACACTACATTGAGGCTATCTCAGGTAACCGAACAAATGGTGATTAGCGGTGAAACTCCACTTGTCGATCCTACCAAGCCTGGATTTTCCACGAACTATACGCAAGAATACATAGAGAACACTCCGATCGCGCGCTTTACGTTCTTCGATTTCGTCCAGATGGCGCCAGGCTCCTCTCCGATGCGCTTTGACAACACAGCCTTTGCGCATTCGATTCTTGGTTCCAACACGAACGAAAACGCGTATCAAATGGATGGAACCGATCTTACGTCTGCTCTGACTGGAGCCGCCTGGCCCTGGCCCAACACTGATATCATTGAGGAAATCGAAATACTGGATATCGGGGCGCCGGCTGAATATGGAAACTACCAGGGAGCAGTCATTAACGTCGTAACAAAATCAGGCGGAAATGAATTTCATGGTGACGCAAATTTCTTTTTTCAGACTCAGGGCCTGACCGGAAATAACGCCGAAATCGATGGGATTCCTTACCATCGCGAACGCTATACGGATCTTACGGCTCAAATTGGCGGACCGATTTTAAAAGACAAACTCTGGTTCTTTGGCGGTGTGCAAACCAGGCGCGAGCATTTTTCGCAACCAGGAACGCCCCCTGAATCACCTGTCAAAGAAGATGATGACCGTTACTTTTTTAAATTTACGTACGACATAAATAAGACCAACAATCTGCACTTCAGTTTGCATAACGATTACTACAACATTCCGGAACCGGTGACAGTCAATAAACCGATTGAAACCGCTCTTGTAGAAACGGGAAGCAACCCCACACCCAATGTTCTGTGGACTTCCACTTTGAATAGCAACACCATTTTAGAAGTAAGGTATGCCGGATTTTACGGCCATGATGTCGGCGAACCGCAAAATGGAAT
>JAKEFK010000235.1 GCA_022616075.1 bacterium | reverse complement strand
CGGCCAGACTTCTGCGGTTCGGAGTTCCTTGTTCGATATTCGGACTTCTCTCCGCTATCATTTTGGTTGTCGGCTATGCCGCGTTAGGTAAGAAGGGGGATCAGGAGATAATTGAGATGTGGAGATATTTTTTATCTCCTTATCTCTCTCTTAATATCTCCTTATCCCCCTTAAATTTCGTACTCTCGCACATTTTCGGCAACGCGCAGCTGAGGTTCCGTCGCCGCCTGAACTTGTTCGACACTCACTCCGGGCGCGACTTCCTTCAAAAGCAACCCCTCATCAGTAACTTCGATCACTGCAAGATCGGTAACGATCAGGTCCACGACCCTTACTCCTGTCAGGGGTAGATTGCATTTTTTCAAAATTTTCTTTTCGCCATCTCTGGATGTGTGTTCCATTGCAATCACAACTCTTTTTGCGCCGCTAACAAGATCCATCGCGCCCC
The DNA here is from genome assembly GCA_022616075.1 of bacterium. Taxonomy (NCBI): domain Bacteria; species bacterium. The sequence goes on along the minus strand of JAKEFK010000235.1, from coordinate 12,188 downwards.
CCATTCCTTTCACCATCTTTCCCGGAATCATCCAGTTCGCAAGATTGCCTTCTTCATCGACCTGCATCGCGCCCAGAATGGACATATCCACGTGTCCACCCCGAATCATTCCAAAGGAATCCGCGCTTGAAAAATAGCTTGTTCCAGGTTGTTCGGTAACTGTCTCTTTTCCTGCATTAATCAAATCAGGATTTTCCATTCCTTCTTCCGGATAGGGACCGATTCCCAGCATTCCGTTTTCCGATTGCAAAACGATGTGAACTCCTTCAGGAAGATAGTTGCTGACAAGAGTCGGCATTCCAATTCCAAGATTGACGTAGAAGCCGTCCTGCAGTTCTTTAGCTGCTCTTCTGACGATAAGTTCTCTTTTCGATACGCTTTTCATGATTGACTCCCTGAAAGATTCTTTTCACAAAAATGCCGGGTGTATGGATGTGATCGCCATCCAGCGAACCGACCGGTACCAGCTGCTCCACTTCTGCGATTGTTATTTTTGCGGCAGTCGCCATCATCGGATTAAAGTTGCGAGCCGTTTTCCGGTAAACGAGATTTCCCATAGCATCTCCTTTCCAGGCCTTTACCAGAGCAAAATCGGCTTTCAGAGCGCATTCCAGAATGTACTCGCGGCCATCGAATGTGCGTTTTTCTTTTCCTTCTTCAACCAGAGTTCCCACGCCGGTTGGAGTATAAAAACCTGCGATTCCTGCGCCACCCGCTCGAATCCTTTCTGCAAACGTTCCCTGAGGAATCAGCTCGACTTCCAGCTCGCCGCGCAAAAATTGCTGTTCGAAAATCTCATTTTCACCCACATATGTGGAAATCATTTTCTTGATTTGCCGCGTTTGAAGGAGCAAACCCAGACCGAAATCATTAACGCCTGCATTGTTGCTGATGACCGTCAAATCCTTTACGCCTTTTTCGCGCAGCGCAGCAATCAGGTTCTCCGGAATTCCGCAAAGTCCGAATCCTCCCACCATGATCGTGGCGCCATCCTGGATGTCATGAATCGCTTCAACCGCGTTGGAAACTACTTTGTTCATCGTTAATCCTTTTCCGCAGGCGGGACGCCCGCGCTACTTTGTTGTTTTAATTCTATCAATATGCCGCCACTGGCCTGGGGATGCAAAAAAGCCACAAGCGAGCCCCCTTCTCCTTTCCGCGGGATTTCATCAATGAGGTAAACGCCTTCTTTTTTTAACCTGTCCAGCTGCTCCTGCAGATCGTCCACCAGGAAGCAAAGATGATGGATGGTTTCTCCTTTCTTTTCAAGAAAGCGGGAGACACCTGAATCGCTGGATGTAGGCTCCACCAGTTCAATATGGGTGGTGCCTTCGGCGCTCTCCAGCATCGCGACGCGCACAAACATGTGTGGAACATCTTCGATGCTTTTCAAACGAAAATTCAGAATATCCGTGTAAAACGGCAACTTATCCTCAATCCTCTTGACTACAATTGCAATATGATCAATATCTTTCATAGGTCCTATTCCATGCGGAAATGCTCAAGGAGTTCTGCAACAACGGTATAGGGATCGGTTTTTCGCATTGCAATGTCCTCAATCCTGCGCGAAATACCAAATCGCTCAAATCCGACATCTACGATCTCCGTAAGAATATGTGATTCGAGAGCGTCTACCAGCCTCTGCCGGTTCTGCGAAAGGATTTTCCCCTGGAGTTTGCCGCTTTTTTTCAGGTATTCTCCATGTTCGCGAATCGCTTCGCTCAATAAATCGATTCCAATGTTGTTGGTTGCCTGAGTTTTTAATACGCGCGGCCGCCACTCGTCCTCAGAATGGGACTGAAAGTAGGATAGAGAATTTTGCAATTCCATTTCCATCTTCTCAGCTTCCGCGCGATCCGACTTGTTCACCACCAGTAGATCCGCAATCTCCATCAATCCCGCTTTCATCGCTTGAACTTCATCCCCGAGTCCCGGCATTAGTACTACAACTGTAGTATTTACCGTTTTCACGATATCGATCTCGTCCTGACCAACCCCGACCGTTTCCACAAGAATGATGTCCTTGCCTGCCGCATTCATAAGGTCCATGACATCAAAGGTGGCGGCGGCAATCCCGCCCAGTTTTCCTCTGGTTGCCATGCTGCGGATAAAAACATCCGGATCGGTGTAGTGTTGTTGCATCCGGATCCGGTCTCCGAGGATCGCTCCCCCGCTGAATGGACTGCTGGGGTCAACGGCAATCACTCCCACCTTCTTTCCTTCTGCGCGATAGATGGATATCAGACGGTCGACAAGCGAGCTTTTGCCGACCCCGGCGGGGCCGGTAATACCGATCAATGGTATGTCCCGTCCTTTGGAATAGACCGCTTTCAAGATTTCGTGGGCTCGCGGGTCCCTGTTTTCGGTAAGAGTAATCGCGCGTGAAAGCGCTTTCGAATCCCCTTGCAGGAGCTTTTCAACTATTGGACCAACGGACATGGTAAGCAAAGTAGTGCGGGCGTCCCGCCTGCAAGCTCGCGCAGACGAGACGTCCGCGCTACATTGTTTATTTCAGGATTTGTTTGGCGATGGCGATTCTCTGAATTTCTGAGGTTCCTTCGCCGATCGTCAGCAGTTTTGCGTCACGGTAGTATTTTTCAGCAAGAAATTCTTTGATGTAGCCGTAACCGCCGTGAATTTGAACGCATTTATCAGCGGCTCGCACGGCGACTTCACTCGCAAAAAGCTTGGCCATGAATGCTTCCTTCGCAAACTTACGGCCGTTTTGACGAAGCCATGCCGCGCGATACGTCATCAATCGGGCTGCCTCAATTTCGGTTGCTGTATCGGCAAGCATCCACTGGATCGCCTGATACTCCGCAATCGGATTCCCGAACTGCTTTCTTTCCTTCGAATACTTTAGAGCCAATTCGAGAGCTCCCTGCGCAACTCCTACGGAAAGAGCGGCAATGGCGACCCGTCCCCCCTCAAGAATTTGCATGCTTTGCCGGAAACCCTGTCCCACGCCACCGATCACGTTCTCTTCGGGAACTTCACAATCTTCGAAAGTCAGAGAAGAAGTGTCACTCGCGCGATGTCCCAGCTTATCTTCCTTCCTGGATGCGCGGAATCCAGGCGTTCCTTTTTCTACTATAAATGCAGTGATCCCATCCTTCGGATTGCTCCGGTCCGTCACCGCCATCACCACGGCAATATCACCAACGGTCCCGTGAGTAATGAAATTCTTTGTTCCATTTAGAACCCAGCTTCCGTTCCGCTTCTGAGCAACGGTCTGCAATCCCTTGGCATCGCTGCCGGCATTGGGTTCTGTCAACGCCCAGGCGCCGATCTTTTGTCCGGAAGCCAGCTGGGTTAAATATTTTTTCTTTTGATCTTCATTCCCAAAAACGAATATGTGATTCGAACAAAGTCCATTGTGCGCCGCCACTCCGAGTCCGATAGCGGAATCAACACGGCCGAGTTCTTCGATCACACAGACATACTCAAGATACGTCATCCCCGCGCCGCCATATTCGGAGGGAATGACAACACCAAGCAACCCGAGGTGCCCGAGTTTGGTCATGATCTCCAGCGGGAATTCCTGCGTTTCATCAAAATAACGAACCTTCGGAGCGATTTCGTTTTCAGCAAACTCGCGCACCATCTGGCGGGTCAGTTCCTGGTCTTCGGTAAAAGCAAAATCCACAGGTTTCCCTACGTTACGTTTACAAAGACCGGAATTCTCAATTGGGGTTGGTCGGCGTTATCCGTTTTCACAAGAATTTCTCCTCTCGTATTTCCTTTTTTGCTGGTATCCACATGTTGCAAGGAAACCGAAAGCTGGAACTGACCGGGATTGGCGGTATTGGGTTTCTTTTCAACCTTCACAGCTGCCAGAGTCGAGCTAAGCTCAAGAACCTGAAATGTTTTCCCGTTTAGAGTTTGGATCGAGACTTCTTTCGGCCCCGGCAATTCCGCGAGTTTTACCGGTTTTACCACGGAAGTTTTTATCCATCCGATTTTGCGAAAGGGAACGGATTTCGGGCTATTCGGCTTCGCTCCTTTTACAGCGGGTGCCTCAAATGTAATTACCTGATACCAGCCCTCTGATTCATTGAGAACTTTAAGCTTCCGGCCTGCTTCCACTTTCTCAACCACAAGAGCTTCCGGTTCGGGCGATTGTTTGACATCCACCGTGTAATTGACTGCCACTTCTTCCGGATAACCTTTAACATGAAAAGAAACGGCTGACGGTGATACCTGAAGCGGTCCCCGGACAACGATCACAACGGGAATGCTCATCTCCTTGATCGGACCTTCCGTGAGTATCTTCACTTCCGTGGAATGAGTCCCAATTGTGTCCGTTCTTTTCACATCAACTGTTAGCTTCTGAACTCTATCTTTTTGAGGTGTCAAGGTTGCAGTGATCATGTTTGAATCGACCACCGGCTTTAGAATTTTCACCGATGGATCAGGTGTCAATAACATTTCCTGTGTCTTCAACTCGCCTTTGCTTACAATAAAGCGCATCGTCTCATCCGGCTGAGTTTCGATCAGTGATTTTACTGTCGCCTTGATGGTGAGTTTTGTATCCGGACGTTTCGGATCATTGGTCCTGATGTCAACGCCCTTTTGAATCGGACCATTGAAATGACTGATGTCTACGGTTGCGTAGATTTTACCTTCGGAACCGGGAGCTATGACCTTGTCATACCTGGTCACTGTGCAACCGCACGCCGGCCTTACATCAAGAATTTTCAGTTGGCTGGTTCCCGTGTTTTTAATAAGGAAAGCATGCTCAATAGGAGCGCCGGTACGGATCACCTGTCCCGCATCGTAAACTTCACTATCGATCACCATGTTAGGCTTTCCATCTTGAGCGAATGAGATGTTCAAAACGAAAAACAAAACAGTCAGAATTGGTAAAATTCGTTTCATTGCCGGTATCTCCGCGAGTGAAAAATCACTCCACCATATCATAAAGGGTCATGGTTCAAAAATCCAAGGGTTTATCTTCCTCAAGCCTTTCTAAATCTGGGTTACACTCTTGTTCAGATGAAACGGGATAAATTCGAGCTGTATCTAGGCAGCGTTCAAACGCCGGAAAAGGATGCGAAATTCCTGAGTCGACGATTTCGACAACTGGCCCGTCGTCCACTCCGGACTCTGCGGGAGGACTTCTGCGGTACCGCCAATCTGCTTTGTGAGTTTGTAAAGCTCCACCCCGGTAATACGGGTATTGGCGTGGATTCCGACCCCAGACCTTTGCACTGGTGCAGGACGAAAAACTTTAAACATTTGAAACAGGAGCAGCAGGATCGCGTCAACCTCAAAAACGCAGACGTAATGACGGTGCGCACAACAGCCGCAGACATGATTGTGGCCATGAATTACAGCTATTCCGTATTTCATACGCGCGCGTTGTTGTTGCGCTACTTGAAGCGCGCGAGAAGATCACTTCTATCTCAAGGTATTTTCCTGCTGGATGTTCATGGGGGTAGCGCCGTCCCGATTGAGGATCAGGAGGTATGGAATGTTGGTGACTTTCAATATGTTTGGGAAGTCACCAGGTTTGATCCGGTATCCCACCGGATCGTTTGCAAAATACACTTCATGTTTCCGGATGGAACTCAACTGCGGAACGCATTCGTGTATGATTGGCGCCTGTGGACTCTTCCCGAACTGCGTGAACTTTTCGAAGATGCAGGATTCCGAAATATTCATGTGTTATGGGAAGGAACTGATTCACAAACCGAATTGGGGAATGGTGTTCTGCGCCGCGTCCAAAAAGGACACGCTGAATGCGCCTGGTACGCCATGGTAGTGGGACAGAAATGACTCACCTCAGAGGCCGCGGAGAACGCTGAGAAAAAATTAACTTTCCTCTCTCTGCGATCTCTGCGTTCTCGGCGGTAAAAATTTACGGAAGTATTTGAGCGTGCGGGAAAGATCATCGGGAACGGAAGCCTCCAGCACCAGCGTTTTTTGTTCTGAAGGTTCGCGCAGGGACAGCCTGAATGCGTGGAGGGTAAGCCGGGACAAAAACGGTTTTTCTTTCCCTTGTTTTTGCTTGTAGTCTTTCTTTAAGTCGGATAAATAAAGCGGCGTAGAATCCCCGTAGATGGGATCAAACAAGAGAGGATGACCGATCGCCATCAAATGAACCCTAACTTGATGAGTGCGTCCCGTTAAAGGATTCACCTCTACCAGAGTGCTGTTTCTGAACCGTTCTAACACCTTATACAAAGAGATGCTTTTCTTTCCTTTGTCGTTCACAGTCATTGTGCCAGGCTTTTTTGTTGATTCGAGCAAGGATAGAGTGATGACTCCATCCTCTTTCTGGATTACACCTTTTGTGATTGCGAAGTACGTCTTGCTGACTTCTCCCTGCTCAAATTGACTGCTCAGAAATGTCTGGGTCTTCACATTTTTAGCAAGAACGGTAACACCGCTTGTATCTTTATCCAGCCGGTGAACAACCCGAACGTTCGGATGGCCGCCTCCTGCTTGCCGGCGGAGATATTCTCGAATCATGTCCTGCGCGGTTGGTATGCTTGGATTCCAGCGGTCAGGCGTGACAAGCAGGCCCGCCGGCTTATTTACAGCGATGAGATTCTCATCCTCATAGAGCACGTCCAGCGTCAGCATAGTAGTGGCAGAGCATTTTGCCTGCTATATGGTATATCCAAATTCAGGCAGGCAAACATCTAAATAGAATGAACATTCTAAATCGTCGCAAATGCTCTGCAAATCCTGAAAGCAGCAGAGCATTGCCAACACATAGTTGATCCAAGGGAAAGTCGAAGATATTTTTCAGAACATGCTCGCTACAATGCGAATGGACAATGCTCTGCCACTACTACGATAATTATCCTTTATGTCTTTCCAATTAAAAACCGAATACACACCACGCGGGGATCAGGAGCAGGCGATCCATTCGCTTGCAAATGGCCTCACCTCCGGTGAAAAACATCAAACATTGTTAGGGGTCACCGGATCAGGAAAGACTTTCACGATTGCATCGGTGATCGCGAATGTGAATAAACCTGCGCTCGTGATTGCCCACAACAAAACTCTTGCAGCGCAGTTGTATCAGGAATTCAAACATTTTTTCCCTGAAAACGCGGTTGAATATTTCGTGAGTTATTACGACTACTATCAACCCGAAGCGTACGTCCCTTCCACGGATACGTACATTGAAAAAGAGGTTTTGATCAACGAAGAGATCGACAGAATGAGATTGTCCGCGACCCGCTCACTTTTTGAAAGAAGAGACACGATCATTGTTGCGAGTGTTTCCTGCATTTACGGTATCGGTTCGCCTGATTCATTTTTTTCTATGCTCCTTTCCGTGGAAGGTGGCGGTAAGTATCCAATGAGGGACATTCTACAACGACTGGGCGAGCTTCAATATCAGCGAACCCAGGGAGAATTAAGCCGGGGACGTTTTCGGGTTCGTGGAGATATGGTAGAAGTGTATCCGTCCTATGACGAAAAAGCCGTCCGCATTGAATTGTTTGAAGACACAGTCGAAAGCATCACCGAGTTTGATCCAACGATCAACCGCAAGATCCGTCAATTGCGCCGAACCATTATTTTTCCGAAAAGCCATTACGTTACGCCGCAACACCGGCTCAAACGCGCGATTGATACGGTGCGTGAGGAATTAAAAGAGCGGACGGCAGAACTCGATCAGCAAGGAAAACTCCTGGAAGCTCAGCGGCTTCATCAACGAACGATGTATGACCTTGCAATGTTGAAAGCGACAGGTTTTTGCCATGGTATTGAGAATTACTCGCGCCATCTGGATGGAAGAGCAGCCGGTTCCCCACCTGCCACCTTAACGGATTATTTTCCAAAGGACTATTTGCTTATCATCGATGAAAGTCATGTAACTGTGCCGCAACTTCGGGCAATGTACGAAGGGGACCAATCCCGAAAAAGGGTGCTTGTGGAGCACGGTTTTCGTCTCCCTTCTGCGCTGGATAATCGCCCATTGAACTTCCAGGAATTCGAACAGCGCGTGAATCAACTGATCTATGTTTCCGCTACGCCCGGACCTTATGAGTTGCAAAAAAGCGGCGGTGTCGTGGTGGAACAAATTGTGCGGCCGACGGGACTGACGGATCCGGAAATCATCATCAAACCGATCAAAGGCCAAATGGACGATTTGCTTCATCAAATCAAAGCACGAGCTGCAAAAAGTGAGCGGGTGCTGGTCACCACATTGACCAAGAAAATGGCGGAGGATCTCACGGAGTTCTTATCGGAGTATGGTGTGCGCGTCCGGTATCTGCATTCGGAGATTGACACACTGGAGCGCATCGTGATTCTCCGCGATTTGCGTCGCGGCATTTTTGACGCCCTCGTCGGAGTGAACCTTCTTCGAGAAGGTCTCGACTTGCCTGAAGTAAGTCTGGTAGCGATCTTAGATGCGGACAAAGAAGGGTTCCTTCGCTCAACAAACAGCCTCATACAGACTTCGGGAAGAGCCGCACGCAACGTCAATGGTCAGGTTATCATGTATGCGGATATCGTTACCGGATCGATGCGCGGTGCCATCGCGGAAACAGAGCGAAGACGCAATGTGCAGCTTCAATTCAATCAGGAGCATGGCATCACTCCATCTTCCATTCGAAAGCGAATCGATGATGGATTCGGAGAAGCAGAAGAAGCCGACTATTACACGGTGCCCATTTCTGAGGATCCCGATCTGAAGGGGATACGCTCCATTGCCCAAATTCATGATTTGATCACGGAATCTGAGAAAGAGATGCTGGTTGCCGCGGAGAAATTGGATTTTGAACGCGCTGCTGCATTGCGCGACAAAATCAAGAAGCTAAAAGAACACGAAATCGCTTTACTCCAATAGAAATTCACCGCAGAGAGCGCAGAGGACGCAGAGAAAATAATTCTCTTGATTTTTCCTCCGCGATCTCAGTGTTCTCTGCGGTAAATTTTATGGATCAAGCTAGAGAAAAACTGCTGGAGCGGGTGAAGCAATTACCCGATAAGCCCGGCGTGTATCTGTTCAAAAATTCGAAGGGCCGGGTCATTTATATCGGGAAAGCAAAATCGCTGATCCATCGTGTGCGATCCTACTTCTACGACGTTACCGGAGGTCCACTGACCTACTGGATGGTAGCGGAGGCCACTGACCTCGATTTCATCGTTACCGATTCGCCGGCAGAAGCACTGATGCTGGAAAACAATCTGATCAAGAAGAATCAACCGCGGTACAACATTCTTCTGCGCGATGACAAAACGCATCCGTACATCAAACTCACGGTGCAGGAAGACTTTCCTCGCGCGTATATCGTGCGGCGGGTACGGAAGGACGGCGCTGCTTATTTTGGCCCTTTTATTCCGGCATCCCTTGCAAAGAAAACTTTGAACTTGATCTACCGTTATTTTCTTTTGCGGCAATGCCACATCAAAATCACAGAAGAACCGCAGCGTCTCTGTCTGCTCTATCACATTCATCGCTGTCTCGGTCCGTGCGCCCAATTGGCCACACGGGAAGAATATGCCCGCGCGGTAACCGACGTTCGAATGTTTCTGGAAGGCAAGAAAGAGGACCTTCTGGCGCGGCTTCGTGAAAAAATGTTTGAATATTCCTCGCGCCAGCAATATGAGCTTGCCGCAAATTATCGCGATCTTGCGAATACTGTAGAAGAGCTGAACACACGTCCAAAATTAATTTCGTATGAGCTGGAAGATGCGGATCTCTTCGGATATGCGCGGTCGGCGGAGAACATCGCCGTTCAAATTTTCTTCATGCGAAATGGGCAGATTGTGGGTCGTCACGAATTCTTTTTTGAAAGTAAACTTGTAACGGATAGCGGGAGTCTTCTCTCTCACGTTTTGATGCAGTTTTACAGCATGCCACGATTTTTACCAAAGAATATTTACGTGCAGCACAACTTTCCCGACCGGGAAGTAATCGAGCAGCTTCTGGCCGAGAAGAAAGGGAGTAAGGTAAAAGTGAATGTGCCGGTGCGCGGGAAAAAGAAGAAGCTGCTTCAACTGGTCATCAAAAACGCGCAGATCGCGCTCGAAGTCAATTCCAGCGCAGGAAGAGTCCGAAGTTACGATACCTTGCAAGCTCTCCAGGAAACCATTAACATGAGCACTTTGCCTTACCGGATCGAGGCATTTGATATCTCAAACATTCAGGGAACTAATTCCGTCGCTTCGATGGTCGTATGGGAAGCGGGACGACCGAAGAAAGGCGACTACAGAAAGTTCAAAATCCGTGGAGTCGTAGGACCGGATGATTTTCGCTCCATCGCTGAAGTTGTGGAGCGACGTGTAAAAAGAGTTTTGGATAAAGAGTGGCCCATGCCGGATCTGATGATCATTGATGGAGGGAAAGGCCAATTGAATGCCGCGCTGGATGTGTTGCAGAAATATGATTTGAATGACCAACCCATTATGGGACTTGCGAAACGAGAAGAAGAAATCTTTTTGCCGGGCCATTCCGACTCCATTAAGCTGGAGGAACGCTCGCCGGTTCTAAAATTGATTCAGCAGGTCCGGAATGAAGCGCATCGTTTTGCGATCACCTTTCACAGGCAGCTTCGAACGAAACGCTCCATGGAATTAGCGATGGATGAAATTCGCGGTATCGGCCCGAAACGCAAACAGATACTGCTTCAGCATTTTGGGAGTCTGGAAAAAGTGCGCATGGCATCGAAAGAAGAATTGCAAAAGAAACTGGGCCCCGTTCATGGCGACCGTCTTTACAGCAAACTTCATCCTGAATTAACCACAGATGAACACAGATAAACACAAATTTTTATTTTTTTTATCGGTGTTCATCTGTGTTTATCTGGGGTTTCAAACTCTATGAAGATTTATACAAAGACGGGCGATAGAGGCGAAACGGGACTATTCAAAGGCCTGCGCGTTCCCAAACACGACTTACGCGTGGAAGCTTACGGAAACGTGGATGAGTGCAATGCCGTGATCGGCATTTGCCTTTTGCATATTCAAAACGCCGAAATCAAGACGTTGCTTTCGTCCATACAGCATGAGTTATTCGAAGTCGGTGCGGATCTGGCTACACCTCCGCAACAGCAAAATGATTCCAGATGGCGTATTGATTCGGAAATGACCGCCAATCTGGAACGCGCGATCGATCATTTTGAGTCGCAACTGCCCGCTTTAACGAACTTTATTTTGCCCGGCGGGTCACTCGCGGGCGCGCACATTCATTACGCAAGAACTGTCTGCCGTCGCGCCGAACGAAGCGTCAGCAAACTCGCAGAACAACAGCAGATCGGTCCGGAAATCCTACGGTACTTGAATCGTTTATCTGATCTGTTATTTGTCCTTGCCCGCGCAGAAAATCAGCATGAAGGCTTGCCGGAAACAATATGGAAAAAACGGAACAAGTAGGACACTCACACGCGCATCCCCGTGGCGTGATGGATGCCGAATATCATCAGGATCGCTTAAAGAGTCCCGGTCCCAGATACCGTTTTAAGCGTCGCGGGCTGGAAGTTGCCAGAATCCTGCAAACCTTCGGACCACACAACCCATCAATTCTCGACATCGGCACCGCGGATGGCCTTCTCCTTGATCTCGTGTGTGAAAAAGTCAGGCCTTCAATCGCCATCGGTTTGGATCTTTCCTGGGGTTTATTGAAATCCAACACCCGCAATCAGCAGATTCTTCAGGCGGATGCGGAAAGACTTCCATTTCCCGATTCACACTTCGATGCCGCCATTGCAACAGCGATCATCGAACATTTGCCAAATCCCACAAGATTCATTGAGGAAATCAAAAGAGTCCTGAAACCGGGAGGAATCTGCGTGATTACCACGCCGGTTCCACTATTTGAAGAGATTGCTTCAAAGCTTGGTTTCCTGAAGGAAGATGACCATCAAGAAACCTTTAATCTGAAGGGATTGACCTCACTCATCGCAAGCAAGGAATTTCAGATTCTCGAATCAGAAAAATTCATGATGTCCCCGGTCGGCTTTCCCGCAGAGTTGAGCATCGAAAAGGTGATAAAGAAGATCGGCTTAAGCGCGATTCTGTTGAATCAATTGGTGGCTGCGCGAAAGCCGTAAATAAACACACGCCGGCGGGACGCCCGCGCTACTTTGATGAAAGCAATTTAGCAAGCTCATCAAAGCTTTGAACGGAGATTTCTCCGGGACGTTTGTATCCGACAAAAAGGATGCCGGCCGCCTCCGCTGCCTCAGCATCGTAGATAGAATCTCCCACATAGCAGACTTCCT
>JAKEFK010000234.1 GCA_022616075.1 bacterium | reverse complement strand
CGCCCGGGCGCGCCGGCGTGACGCCCGCGTTACAAGCCTGATTCGATCAAATCCGCCTTCCGATGCGCCCACTTCCGATTCAAAGGATGTTTCCGGCGTCACACCGGTTTCCGCTTCCTTAAATGTGGAGATCAGCAAATCGCCGGTCCAACGCGGGTCTCCCATGCCTTGAAAGGTGGAATCCAAATCGACTTTAATTGCGTCGGTTGGACATTTCGGTACACAGTAAAAATCCTTGGTTTCGCATGCGGAGCCAATGCATTGCGAACTTTTTGGCGGCAAAAGATGATTGAAACCATTCGGCATCTGGAAAACGCCAAACGGACACGTATCCACACAAACAGCGCAGTGAATGCAATTCTGATTTACGGAGACGCGAAATTTCGCAAGCTCATTATGAAAATTGCGCTGCACAGGAACGAGGGACGCGCAAATTTGGGGAATCAGTTCCTTCGGGATTGCAGGTTTGCTGGGAACCTCCAGCGCTGTGCCAAAAACAGATTTGAATTCCTTCTGCAGCTCTTCGAAGAACAGACCGCGTCCCACTTCGCCCCTCAAACGGCGAACCTCCCGCAAGCCCATCGCACCTAAAATCTCAAGGAGCTGGTCGCGCCACGATGCCATGAGATTGCGAATCCGGCGGCTTCCCCATTCCGAATCCAGAATTGCAAAGCGTTCCATTTGATCCGCCGGATCGCCACCTTTCCACATTTGAAGCGCAACCAGAAGTGTCAGGTCCAGCGATACTCCGTCCGCTCCGCAAAGAATCGATTTGGGCAAGTGTTCCGCAGCCGCAACGTAACCGCCGGCCAGCAGCGTGATCCGGTCACGAATTCCCGCGTCCACAAGTTTCAAATGGATAGTTCTCATAGCCTGGCTCACGTGGCCGATCGGTGTATTGCCGGCAGCATCCGTCATCAGATGAAGAACATGCGCGCCCTGCAATGCGAGATTAAGGGCGCGATCTGCATCAAATGGAATTCGTACAGATAAGAGTGTTCCGTTGCAACGCTTTTTCAGTTCGTGGAAAGCAACGTTGAATCCCTCGCCATCTTCCAGTTCGATCATCCAATGTTGATCGATGTTCTCTTTGATCTTCCCGATTTCTGATGGCGGGATCACCGGGATAAGAGACTGCTGTGATGGAAAATCACGAACGAACGTGAGCGTCTTTAATTCTTGCGTTGCGTTCAGAATTGCTTTCTGCACACTTGGATGAAACGCAGGGAATTGCGCGAGATCAAACAGGAACGGTACCGGCAATTCAATCACGCGGGGCGGAGGCGGGACGCCTGCGCTGCAAGGGCGCGAGCCTAAAATAATTGCGGTGCTGATGTATTCGCGTCCGTGAATTCCATCGCGGGTCGGGCGCACGATTTCAGACATGTCTGTCCAGATGCCGTCAAATCCGGGACCGGCGAATTTGCCGTTATAGCCTGCGCCTGAAACGGGAACCTTACCGGTTTCCGCCTGTTTCAAAAGAGCCGTGATAACCGGAGCAGTCCAGTGCCCAAAACTGCCATGCACAAATTCGGGGTTCGGCGGAACAGATAACGCCTCTTTCGGACATTCGCGAACACAACGCAAACACGTGCGGCAGACATTTTCCTGCTGATCGAGGACACCGATCTGCATCCGCATGTCCTCTTGCCTGTGATGCACACCATATACACAAGCGTCCACGCAAATGCCGCAGTTGAAACAGGCGTCATTGCGAACCAGCAATAGCCGCAGCGGCACATCATTTCTCGGAGGCGCCGGTTGAATGGAAATGTGGTACCGGCTGTCGCTATTCAGGTTTACGACGGACGAGGATTTCAGCGCCTCGAGCATACGGTACCCCCATGATTTTTTTCGCTTCTACTGATTTCACAAATCGTTCCACGCGTTCTTCATCCTTCCCGAATTGCTGTTGCACCCTCTTTTCCAGTTCATCCCACACCGGTACAAGATCCAGCCTGCTCTGACACACATCCGTGCACGCACCACAATGCATGCAAAGAAAGAGCGTGTTTGCTTCTTCCGTTGAAATGGATCCGCCGTTCAAAATCCATTTGCCAAGTTGTAGCTTTCCGCGCGCAGTGGTCCGTTCATCCTGTGTATCGATGTAAGCAGGACAGACGGAAATGCAGCTACCGCATTTGGAGCAAAGTTCTTCGTTTTGCAGAATGACATCTGAACGAAGTAGCGCGGACGTCCCGTCTGCGGCTTTTCGCAGGCCGGAGGCCCGCGCTACTTTGCTTAAAACGTTCGTCCATAATGGAATCAGCGAAGAATTCAATGGTAAGGCAGCGAGTTTTCCCAGCGCCCCCGTGCGGAAGCTCAATTCAAAAAATTTTCCTGGATTAAATAGCGAAGCTGCATCAATGCTCTTTTTGAATTGTTTCAACTGGTGAAACGTCGTTCCAAATTTGTGTTTGGCAAAAGGAGTGTTCCAGATGCCAATCCCATAAGGGCGGCCTCCCATATTGATACCGGTCTGTGTCATCACATAAGCCAGCGAAGACTTCAAAGCTTCATCGATGGCGTGTTTTCCACGGAAGGTGTAAACCGGTAGCGCCAACCCTGTCCCGTCATTCAAGAAATAACATTCGTTAGCGAGTGTCACGCCAAAACGCTTTCCCAATTCGGCCGTTTTCTCCACATAACTCGCAATTCGCTCCAGTGGCAAAATCAATTCTGACGCCAACAAACCTGGGGCAATTCTTTTTACACGGAGCGGAAACATCCGCTCGCGCCATAACAGATGGGCTTTGTAATCAGTCAGAACAAAGAGCGCTTTCTTTCTGGTCCATTCGCGGAAATCCTCAGCGCTTTCTTCGAAGCAGGCGAGTAACGTCGGTTTTTCCGTGAGTTCCATGCCTGATTTGAGTTCCGGATGCTCTTCGCGCATCAGATGATTGATTTCATGAATTCGAGCGGCATCCAGGAATTTCAAGTGATAGGGCCGGAAGTTCGAAAGCAATTCACGGGCGCAATCGAGCGCGACGTGATTTGAATCAAACAGAATGACAAACGGAATCTGCCGCGCGGGTTTGGAGCGCACTCGAAAAGTGACATCCCAGATGGCCCCCATCTGTCCTTCGGTGCCAAGGAAATACCCGAATTCGGGGTCCTGATGATCCAGAATCCGTTTTTCTCCAGCGGGAGTGACCACCGTAATGGACTGAATCAGATCGTGGAACGAACCATAGCGCGTGCAACCGATTCCAACACCCCCGGTGGAAGCCCATCCACCCACCGTTGAAAACCAGCTGGTTGGATAAGTGCATAGATCCAGACCGAACTGCTGTAGATAGTTGGATACATCAGCCCAGCGGCAACCGGCTCCCACCCGTATCGTTCTTTTTTCTTTGTTGAGATCGTAAATTTCCCTTCGTGTCGAAAAATCTAGCAAGATACCCCCGCGATGAGGAACTGCGCCACCCATTCCGAAAGTGGACGCGCCGCGGGGCACGAGCGCAATCTCCTTTTCCTGAGCGTAACGGACGCACGCAATCAGATCTTCGATCGTTCCGGGTTGAACCACCAGATCCGGCTCCGATTTGGGCATCAATAGCTTCCGCAATGCAGGCGGAACTTCTCCCTGATCAAAAGCATAAATCTGCAAGCTGGAGGGTTCGTCAAAGAGCCTGGAATGAGAAGTTAAAGAACGTCCGAGAGCAGCTTTCATGGGTAATCAGTCTATCTATCATTCTGATCATTTGTCAATGATATGACAATAAAAAAATGTACATGATTCCATTCAGTCGACAAACTGGACAATTGTAAAGTTATTGACGTATTATATTGTACGAACAATCGATTGCGAGCTCGAGAGGGCAGGAAAATTGTACAAAGATCTAGATTTGAAAATTATTGGTGAATTGAGGAAAGAAGGGCGCGCTTCCCTCCGGCAAATCGCAAAGAGATTGGACATTTCTACGACCACTGTGGCGAGCCGGATTCGAGTGATGGAAAAGGGTGGTGTGATCCGTGGATACAGGCCACTGCTGGACACCAAAAAGCTTGGTTTAGGGATCACTGCAATTACATTGATCAAGGCGGTAGGGGGCAAAATTCCAGCATTAATGAATGATCTCATGAAAGATCCCGCTCTCACCCACGTCTATGAGATTACAGGGGAATTCGATCTGGTCGTGATTGGTAAATATAAGGATACCGACTCGATGAATCGCGAGATTAAAAAACTCCTGAGTCATAAGGCGATCAAAGAAACAAACACATCGATCGTACTAGGCACGGCAAAAGAGGAGTTTTAGCCCGTCGTCTATCCACTGATATAATACGACACGGCCAGCAGCAGTATGAATCGTGCGGTTCTGGTGATTCTATGACCGTACCAAGGCAAATGAATTTATTGCTGGTGGAAGATAATCCAGCGGATGCTGATCTTTTCCATCAGCTATTCAGCCGGATCATGACGGCGCATGTGAACCTCGTGCAGTGCGGGACCCTTGCTGAAGCACTTTCTTTGATCCAAAAAAACAGATTTGATGTGGTGCTGCTCGATCTCACTCTTCCCGATTCCTTGGGAATGATGGGTGTTAACAGAATTTACAACCTGGCCCCAGACCTGCCCATCGTTGTCCTTACCGGAATGGAAGATACCGCAGTGGAAATTCGGGCATTGCTGGAGGGGGCGCAGGATTACTTGATTAAAGGCGCGATGAACAGTGATCAGATATTTCGATCGATCCGCTATGCAATCCAGCGAAAAAAAGCAGAAGAAGCGCTCCGCCAAAGCGAGAAATGGTTTCACACACTTGCAGATTTATCTCCCGTCGGTTCTGTGCGCACCGATCCGCAAGGAAATTGTTTATACGTCAGCAAGAGCTGGTGCACCATGACCGGTCAGACGCCGGAGTTAGCTGTAGGCCAGCATTGGACCAAGTCGATTCATCCTGAAGAAAAGGACAGGATACTTGCGGAATGGTACAAAACTGCAGCGTTAAAAAAGTCTTACAAAGT
>JAKEFK010000233.1 GCA_022616075.1 bacterium | reverse complement strand
TCCTCTGTGAAAGCGCGCAGTGTTTCCGTTCGAACATTTCCTTTGGCTGCGATCGTAAGCGCCAGTTTTGCAAAAGCCTCATCGTTTGGGGCTTCGCAGATGGAAACTGCATCATACTGACCGGTTACCAGAAAGAAGTCCTTTAATTTGGCGCCGTGGTCCTGAAACAGTTTTCTGACTCCATCGAGTCGCGACGGGCTGTCTTTTATGTTTTTGATTCCTTGCTCAGTGTAATGAAGAAGCAAAATGTACGTCGGCATAAGTCGTTACCTCCGGAGATTTGATCTTTATCAATGATACTCGAAAAAATAGCTGATTGAGTCAACCAAATCCGATTACAAGGTATAACCCACGCGGTGACGTAACTGGACGCCTTTGCGCTTGCATTCGATTTTGATTTTTCTCCACTCCGATTTCTTCTTGGGTGCATCCGGAGTGTACGCGAGTGTGTACTGGCTTGAAACGAAAGCCCGAAAACTTTCGATTGCCTTCAACAATTCCGGTTCTTTTTTAAAAGAGAAGAATTGTCCACCGGTCATTTCGGTGTAGGACCTCAAAGTATCTTCGCCTGCGCGGACTCTCATCCGGCCCATGCTGTTCGGATTTCCACCCATTTCGATAGGCAAGTTTAGCCTTGCAAATTCTGAGTAAAAAACAATGATTGTTGCGTCGGATTTGCGAACTGCTTCAATGACATCTTCTTCAACTGACTTGCTGGCAGAGTCAACTCCATCAGAAAAGACTACTATGATTTTCCTGCCGGACCGCCCTTTGATTCTGTCCAGACCAAAAAGCACTGCATCGTGCATGGCCGTGTTGGCTTCACGAAAATCAAGCGTTTTAAACTTTTCCCGAATCAAGTTCATATCCGAAGTGAAGGACACAATCGCTTCAGGCTTGTTGTTGAATTCAATCAGTTCGATCTGATCCTCCGGTTTCAGCTGGTTCATCACCAGTTCTGCTGCCTGGACCGCGATTCCGATTCTGGTCATGCCCGCTACCTTTTCATGCATGCTGTAACTCGTATCTACAACAAAGGACATCGCTAGAGGAAAGCGACTCTCTTCACTCGAAGAGTTGTAGAAATGCGTGATCTTCTTGATATTGCCATTCTCTTTTAGAGTGAAGTCTTCCAGCTTCAGATCGGTGATGTGTGAGCCTTTGGAGTCCGTCGCTACAACATCCACTTGTACGAGTTGTACCTCCACTCGTTCCTGCAATTGACGTCCGGAAGCAACGGGAAGCAATACCAGAAGAGAGAACAAAAAAAAGAAGTGCCCTTTATAACACGTCATGCTCTGTAAATGTAATGAAGTGGAGTCCAATCGACAATCTTTCCAGTCCACAAAACTTAATAAGCTTGCCGAGCTTGGCGTGCAAGGGTGCGATTCTTCACTGGTGGTTTTCCTACAGGCAACAAACGCGAATATGTTTTGTGTATACTGTTTCAGCATGGCGGCGTTGCAAACGGGTTCCCTGATTGGTCCCTACGAAATACTTTCGCCGATCGGCGCAGGTGGAATGGGGGAAGTGTATCGCGCGAAGGATCCACGTTTAGGACGGGAAGTTGCGATCAAAGTTTTGCCGGCTCAATTCTCTGCTGACGCAGACCGTCTCCGGCGTTTTGAGCAGGAAGCTCGAGCAGCAGGAATCCTGAATCATCCCAATATCCTCACGGTCTACGACATCGGAGTGCAAGAAGATTCTCCTTACGTTGTTTCTGAGCTTCTGGTGGGTGAAACACTGCGCGATCGGATTGGTGGCTCCGCGCTTAATTACCAGAAAGCGATTGAATATGCCCTCCAGATCGCGCATGGTCTCGCTGCTGCGCATGATAAAGGAATCGTTCATCGTGATTTAAAGCCGGAAAATATTTTTGTCACGCGCGATGGGCGGATCAAGATTCTTGATTTTGGTCTCGCGAAGCTAACGATTCCAGAGCCTGTTAGCGGAGGCCGTTCCAGTCTGGTTACTGTGGATCCTGGCACTCAGCCGGGCATGGTGTTGGGAACGGTGGGCTATATGTCGCCTGAACAGGTCCGGAGCCGTGAGGTGGATCATCGATCGGATCTTTTCGCCTTCGGTACCATCCTGTACGAAATGATCACAGGGAGACGAGCATTCCATCGCGATTCTACTGCCGATACCATGAGCGCCATACTGAAGGAGGATCCGGTTGATCCGTCCTCCACGAACAAAAGTGTGCCTGCAGCACTGGAACGAATCATTCGCCATTGTCTGGAAAAAAGTCCTGAAGAAAGATTTCAATCCGCGCGTGATCTGGCGTTTGATCTCGAAATGATTTCAGGTATTTCAGGCACCGGGGCTGCAGAATCAATCACCGTACAGGCCGCACGAAAAGGACTTCGGGGATCAAGGCTATTACCGCTTCTTCTCCTTATAAGCGGACTGGCTGTTGGCGCTGCTGCAACTCTACTCTTCACACAAAATTCCGTAAAGCAAGAAACTCCAATCTTTCAACGATTGACTTTTCGGCGCGGTTATATTTCTGCGTCAAGATTTGCGCCGGATCGTCAAACCATTCTGTACTCCGCCGCATGGAGCGGTGCGCCGTCTGAAGTTTTTTCTACGCGGCCACAAAGCCCTGCCTCTCGATCATTGAATCTACAACTTTCGGAGCTGCTCGCTATTTCCTCCACCGGTGAAATGGCCGTTCTTCTGAATTCGCGTTTCATGACTGGCTGGCAACGAACCGGTACGCTCGCTCGCGTTCCGATCGATGGCGGC
The DNA here is from genome assembly GCA_022616075.1 of bacterium. Lineage (NCBI taxonomy): Bacteria > bacterium. The sequence goes on along the minus strand of JAKEFK010000233.1, from coordinate 5,775 downwards.
GCCCCACGAGAAATTGTGGAGGATGTCCAGGATGCTGATTGGACCCCCGACGGAAGTGAATTAGCCGTTATCCGGAATGTTCCCGGAAAACGAAGACTCGAATTTCCCATCGGGAACATTATTTCGAAACAGCAGGATGGGTGAGCAATATTCGATTTTCTACCGATGGGAAAAGCATCGCAGCGATTGAACATCCTGCAATAGGAGATGACCGCGGCACGGTTGTGTTTTTCGATCTGAAAGGAAACAAGAAAGTGTTGACTGCTGAGGCTTCCAGTGCGTCCGGCCTTGCCTGGTCTCCAAATGGAAAGGAGATCTGGTTTACGGCCAGTGAATCGGGATCGAACCAGCAGCCTTTGCGAGCTGTTACACTGTCCGGTCAGAAACGAATCGTGTATGAAATGGCCGGCAATCTCGTATTGCATGACGTCCTCCCAACGGGCGAGATTTTAGCTGTGCGGGATGACAGGCGACGCGAAATGATCGGTTTTACGCAAGGAGATAAGATGGAACGCGATATGTCCTGGTTTGATTGGGCATTTCCGCGTGACATCTCAGAAGATGGCAAGTTCGTTCTGTTTGAAGAACAGGGAGCAGGAGGCGGACATAACTATTCCGTGTATTTGCGCGCGATGGATGGTTCTCCTGCAGTTCGATTAGGCGATGGTTATGCAAATGCTCTATCGCCCGATGGCAAATGGGCGCTTTCACTTCTGCCTGGACTTCAAAAAAGCTACACAATTCTTCCCACCGGCGCCGGCCAGCCCAAAACGTTGAACTTTCCTACACTGGAACGCGTGGGATTTGGATTCGGTGGTTCCTGGTTTCCCGATGGCAAACGAATACTCGTAATTGGAGCTGAAAAAGGACATTTGGACCGTCTCTGGATTTACAATTTGGAATCCGAAAAACTTCAGCCCGTAACACCGGAAGGAATTGTGGGTGCTGGTCATCTTTCCCCAGATGGAAAACTCCTGATCGCTCCTTGCATCGAAGGAGATTACTGTCTTTACCCGGTGTTGGGAGGCGTACCTAGAAAAGTTGCTGGACTCGAAACTCAAGATGTTGTTGTAGGTTGGACAACAGAGCCAGAGACTGTTTACGCTCTACTCAGAAATTCCTTCCCGGTAAGATTGGAGACTGTAAATCTGTCTTCCGGCGAACGAAAACTTTGGAAAGAGATCATTCCGCCAGATCTGGCTGGAACTCTACTCCCCATTAGTATGCAGATCACCCGCGATGGATCTGCCTATGCCTATACTTACCGCCGCGTGCTTTCGGATCTCTATCTCGTTAAGGGCCTAAAGTAACCGCTCGCGACAGAATCAGAGCCACTTGTGCCAAAGTCATTGATTGTTTTCCTCTTTAGAGAGATTTTGCATGTGTAGATTCTTAGGAGGAAAGATGAAGAAATCGTGTTATTTGACGTTCGTTATTCTGTTTTGCGCTGTCACTCTTGCGTTCAGCATGGGCGGCGGTGCGGGTTCTTCCGGTCAAAAGAATTTTCGAGGTTTTGAAGGTAAAGTCACAGATGAAAATGGAAAGGCGCTGAAAGGAGTCGAGATCTCCCTGATAGCTGTGGACGCCGGGGAAGTGGAACAGGTAAAGGGTGCTGCCGAATCGGATGGCAAGAAAAATCTCAGTTCCCTAACCGGTGGTAATGGAAAATACCGTTTTATTGCTGTACGCCCCGGTTTTTATCGTGTCCGGTATTCCATCAATGGATACCAGACTCTTGAAAAGCTGATGGAATTCAAGCGCGGATCCAAAGATGCTGTCATGAATATCAAGTTACAGCAAATCGGGATGGAGTCCAGTCCCTCAGCGAATCAACCCTAGAACGGAGCGCGGGCATCTTGCCCGCATAACGGGCCGCAGGCTGAGCTTGTTGAAAAATCCAGATGCTGGCGGTCCCAGTAGCAGCGCGGGCATCCTTGCCCGCAAAATGCTTGTCGAGCGATCAGGTTTTTGCGGACTGGAAGTCCGCGCTCCAACTGATTTTTCAACAAGCTCGGCTTCCAGCCTGCATTTTATTAGTGAATACTGGCGGCGGAGAGCGATGATTTGCGCAAAGCGGGAACACGCCTGCGACTGATCCTCAATTTCTTGCCGTCTTTCAACGTCAAGTATCTGCCACGCTCTTTGTTCAAAACGGCTTCGCGGACGAAGTTTACGTTTACGATCACGGAGCGGTGAATGCGCACAAAATCTGCAGGATTGAGATTCTTTTCCAGCCAGGACATGCTCACCCGCACAAGATAAGAATTTGCTTCCCGGTGAACATCGGCATATTGATCAGCAGCTTCAATCCAGGAAATCTCAGAAACCGGTATGAATAAGATTCTGCCCGAAACTTTGATCTCCAGTCGCTGAATCGAGTGATTTTCAACAGCCGTTTTTGATAAATCGTTTTGCAGCAAGGCCAACTGTTTTTGGCCAAAGATGTGTTCTTTTGCTCTCCTCAAAGCCTTTTGGAAACGTCTCTGATTGAAAGGTTTCAGCAGGTAATCGATTGCGTGCACATCGAATGCGCGTACAGCATAACTGTCAAAAGCGGTGACAAAAATCAGATACGGCCTTTCCTCTGCCCTTAGTTTCTGAAGCAAAGCGAAACCGTCCAGGTCCGGCATCTGGATATCCAGGAAAATCAAATCCGGATGTTTCTCCCGGATTGCGGTCAACGCCGCTTTTCCATCTTTGCATGTCCCCAGAATGTGAATTTCGGGATCCTGTTTAAGCATCCAGTCGAGCAGATCGCATGCGATCGGTTCGTCATCTATGATCAAAGCGTGGATCACTTTGCCCGAAACTTCAGTATTCATACCGCAAGTGGAATTTCCATTTTTACTTCAAATCCACCCCCCAACCGGTTCCCGTAAAAAAACTTCTGCGACTCACCGTAGAGATGATGGAGTCGCAGCGCGCTGTTTTGTAGCCCAACCCCCTTTCGACTCTCTGGAATGAGGTCGGGCGCGCCCGGACCATTATCCTTAATTGCAATCCGGAGACTGCCATTCTGACGGCTGGCCTGCAACACAATTTCACCATCCGTTGTTTTATGAGCCATGCCATGCCGGATGGCATTCTCCACAATCGGTTGAAGAATCAGCTGGGGTACCGGTAAAAGCAGTGTTTCCGGATCGATTTCCATTCTTACACTGAGGCGGTCTCCAAAGCGTATTTTCTGAATATCCAGATAACAATCCAGGAATTTCAACTCCTGTTGCAACGGCACCAGGTGTTGCTCGGATGAACGGAGGGTCATCTGAAGGAAATATTGCAGACGCGTCAGCATTCTCGCGGCAACTGTTTTGTCCGTAACGATCAACCCGTTGATCGCATGAAGCGTGTTGAAAAGGAAATGCGGATGAAGCTGCATCTCCAACGCCTTCAATTGTGCGTTGGAGAGATCGGATTGCAATTGAGCCGACCGGTCCTGTTCCCGGAAGTATTGCCGGTAGCCTGAAAGCGCGTTGGCAAGCAGCAGGACAGACCAGTACATCAAAATTTGATCGGGAAAACTGGACGCCCTGCTCGAATTCAAAAAAATATGCTTCCACGAAAGTTGCGCGTTTCCCTGTGACAAGAAAAGAGCATGAAGAATGATGAACAAGACTGTCAACGCCAGACAGAAAATTGAATGTATGGCAATGGATTTTGCGCCGTGTAACTTCACTCTTTTGGCGAACCATAAGATGGCCGGAGTAGCCAGGCCGTAAAGGATCCAGCCTATATTGAGATTGATTACTTCCTGCCACGTAAACTCGCCGCGGCTTGCGATGAGAATCACAACTTGTCTGGCAAAAAGAAACATTCCTACAAATAGAGATAGTGCGCACCATGCCGCGATCCGTAAGTTGAGTCCTGGTTCGCTCGCTGTCTCCTCCGGTCTATCGCTTGCGCGAGAGGACAGGAGTGTGAATAGAACTTGAAGACTTTTGCGTGTTGAAAGCACACGGTAACTTTTTGAATCGCCGATTGTTTCCATGAGTCCTTCAATGAGTGCTCTCCGGTCTTCGGGCCATGGCAGGTTATCGTTCAAAATCATTCTGATACCGCGATTCATTTTTTTTATGCGAACACGGAGTTTATAAATTGCGTCTGTGTCCTGCATTCTCATCTGGCAGAACTTATCCAGGACCGGTTGCAAAATGAATCCGGGGATTCGTCTGTTCAAGATGTCTCTGTCGACTCTGATTCGTGCGCGAATCCGTCCTTCGGATCTTTCGGCTTCCACACGAAAATAGGATCTCAGAATCTGGATTCTTTGTCCTAAAGTCACTTCTGTTTCTTGCTTTTGGATGAGTCTGAAAAAGGCGCCAAGCCGTGTGATCGTTTCGATGGCGGCGGTGGTATTGCTATGCATGAGCTGGTAGACATCTGAAAGTGTTCGCTGCACAAAACTGGCATCGATCTGGATTCGCAAATGCTCCAGCTTGATCGTTTTCAATCGGCCTTCAAGAACGGAGTTCTCGGCTCTTGCGGCTCTCACTCCATGATAAAACTCCACTAGATAACAGACCGATACGATGAGAAAGTACACAAGAATTCGCCAGGACATTCGAAGGCTGCTGATCCAGGGGCACCACGGGGTAGAAGTCTGAATGGAAAATCCTGCAGCACTATAGAGAAAACCGGACAGAAGAATGTTGAAAACCATATGAAACGCCGAGAAAAGCAAAGCAAAGCCGGCATGGATCGCGAAAAGAGAGAGTGTTGAGGTGCTTGTTCCCAGCGGATTCCGGCGGACAACATAGTAGATCAAGGGGAACAGAAGGATCCAGAGGTAGGCCCCCGCGAGTTCCCAGTAAACAGGGGAGAGTCCTTCAGTTGGCGCTCTTCCTCTTGCGATACGAACCACGTATGTCCAGCCAATGAGCAGGATCGCGGAAGCGGTCGCAACCGAACACACCAGAAGGAAAGACCTGAACGAATTGCGGCGGTCGAAGCGAAAGGATTCCATACGGCTATTATCCTATAAGCGTCCATGGGCGTCTGAAATTCAAAGGAATTTGGAGCCAGCGGTTGTCGATTTGTCGCAGACGGTCCCTTCATACTAATAGATTAGTGGGATATACTACTCGCGGCATGTCGACGGTCACACTGGGTCTTCTGGTCCTGCTTGCAACTGTGTTCATCTCCATTTTCGGTCTGACCATGGTCCGTCGCAGAGTCTCCCTGTCGCTTCTGGAACAACACCGGGATGTTGCGGGCTTCATCATTTCGGTGTTGGGCGTTGTGTATGGCGTCCTCCTCGGCTTCATCGTTGTTACGGTCTGGGAGCAGTATGAGGGAGCAAGAGCGTCCATTTCAGGAGAGACAAATCAGATGGCCGATCTGATGCAGATTTCTCAAGGTTTTCCAGATCCAATTTCTGAGCGGATCAGGCAAAATCTGCTCAGCTACGGAGAGCTTGTAATAAATGCTGAATGGCCCCTCATGTCAGATGGAGAAAGTAGCATTGAGGCGCAACTTGCCATGGATCACCTTTGGAAGACTTATAGAGAAATAGAGCCAGAGGATGCGCACGAAAACGCGTTGATAACAGAGGGCCTGTCTCGAATGTCTCAGTTGAGTGACTATCGAAGAGCACGCCTGCATGCCAGCCAATCGGAGCTACCGGACGTCGTTTGGGTTGTATTAATTTTGGGAGCAATGATTACTATTTTTTATACGTATTTGTTTGGAGTGCAACGCATCATTGCGCAGGGAATCATTACTGCTGCTTTAAGTTTTGAGATCGCTCTGGTCCTTTTTCTTGTCTTCGTTTTGGAT